>NZ_PVWS01000089.1:0-461 GCF_004126395.1 Roseovarius sp. A46
CCGCGCGGGGATCGCCTGGTCATGGACGCACCGTTCGGCTCGTGGGGCACGCAGACGTTCATCGCGGGGCTCACCGCCAATGCCATGATTGCGCCGTGGGTGATCAAGGGTGCTATGGATGGCTTGGCATTCGCGACCTATGTCAAAAAGGTGCTGCTTCCGGAACTGGCCCCCGGAACCGTGGTCATTCTGGACAACCTCGCCACACACAAGAACGCCGCCGCGGCCAAAGCCATGCGCGACGCCGGGTGCTGGTTCCTGTTCCTGCCGCCGTATTCCCCTGATCTGAATCCCATAGAAATGGCGTTCTCAAAGCTCAAAGCCCACCTCAGGCGCATCGGCGCGAGGACGTTCACGGACATGTTCGAGGCCATAGCAGAGGTCTGCGATCTCTACTCGCCACAAGAATGCTGGAAATACTTCAAGGCTGCTGGATATGTCTCAGGTTAAAGGCGGAATGC
>NZ_PVWS01000090.1:0-716 GCF_004126395.1 Roseovarius sp. A46
GGCGATGTCGATGTGGAAAAAGCCGATCGGGTAGCGCTTGAACTTCTGCCGTTTCGGCTTGTCACCGGCCACGTCCGGCAGGCGTGATATGCCATGGCGCTGCAGACAGCGATGCAGAGAAGACCGCGATAAATTCGGGATTGAGGGCTGGAGGGCATAAAGACAGTCATCCAGCGGCAGCAGCGTGTGCCGCCGGAAGGCAACGATCATGGCCTCCTCTTGCTCACTGAGAACGGTAGAGCGCGGAGTTCTCGGGCCGGTCTTCTGATCCTCAACCGTCTGGCGCTTCCGCCACTTCGCAACAGTTTTTGGGTTGATCCCCAACTCCCGGCTCAACTCCGAGAGCGAAGCCTGCGATCGCTGTATTGCAGCTCTGACGGCGTGCGTGGTCGTGGCGCTGCCGTGACGAACTTGTCCCATAGTGCTTCCTTCCATTCCTGCGAAAGGATCACNAGTGGCGGAAGCGCCAGACGGTTGAGGATCAGAAGACCGGCCCGAGAACTCCGCGCTCTACCGTTCTCAGTGAGCAAGAGGAGGCCATGATCGTTGCCTTCCGGCGGCACACACTGCTGCCGCTGGATGACTGTCGTTATGCCCTCCAGCCCTCAATCCCGAATTTATCGCGGTCTTCTCTGCATCGCTGTCTGCAGCGCCATGGCATATCACGCCTGCCGGACGTGGCCGGTGACAAGCCGAAACGGCAGAAGTTCAAGCGC
>NZ_PVWS01000091.1:0-432 GCF_004126395.1 Roseovarius sp. A46
AGCCGATACCGTTCCAGCAGGTGGCGGAAGTTGAGGATCGTGGTCTCGTCAGGGATACGGTCATCGCCCAACTCGACCCCGGCGAACCGCCGCATCGCCTCGCTGTCGTAAAGCGTCTCCTCGGCCATCGGATCGCTCAGGGCATACCAGTTCTGCAGGAAGTAGACCCGCAGCATCGTCTCGAGCGGCATCGGCGGGCGCCCGCCCCTGGGGCCGACCTTCGGATAATGGGGTTCAATCAGCGCGAGAAGCTGGTCCCACGGAACCACCGCATCCATCTCGGCCAGGAACCGCTCGCGCCGCGTCACCTTCTTCTTCATCGCATCACGCAGGCTGGGAAAGGCGGGCTGTTTCGGCATCGGCAGGACTCCTCTGGCGGACGCCCCAAACCTATCAGATTAGGCAGAAAGTCGCAGGTTTTTCAGACGTTCC
>NZ_PVWS01000092.1:0-366 GCF_004126395.1 Roseovarius sp. A46
GGCCTTCGCTGTCGGGCGCGGTCGCGCCGGCGTCCTTGGCAGCGTCGTGCCAATCAAGAGCGACTGAAATCTTGTTGTTGAGCACGTCGATGTCGGTGCCCGAAGCACCTTTCATGATCGCGAGCAGAATCTCACCGGTGGGAACAGCACCCGTCTCGAGCTCGTTCGCCCAGAACTCGATGCCTTCTGCATCGGGTGCGCGGCCGAACAGGTTGCCGTAAACTTCCGACAGGAACTCAAGCGCCGACGGGTTCTCGGCTTCCGGGTCAAAGAAGTCATACACAGCGCGGGTTTCCGCCTGGTTCGAAAACTCGGTCGCGATCGCTTCCAGCGACATGCCATCCGCGTTGGGATTGTTGTCCTCGA
>NZ_PVWS01000093.1:0-366 GCF_004126395.1 Roseovarius sp. A46
GGCCTTCGCTGTCGGGCGCGGTCGCGCCGGCGTCCTTGGCAGCGTCGTGCCAATCAAGAGCGACTGAAATCTTGTTGTTGAGCACGTCGATGTCGGTGCCCGAAGCACCTTTCATGATCGCGAGCAGGATCTCACCGGTGGGAACGGCGCCCGTCTCGAGCTCGTTCGCCCAGAACTCGATGCCTTCTGCATCGGGTGCGCGGCCGAACAGGTTGCCATAGACTTCCGACAGGAACTGGAGCGCCGACGGGTTCTCGGCTTCCGGGTCAAAGAAGTCATACACAGCGCGGGTTTCCGCCTGGTTCGAAAACTCGGTCGCGATCGCTTCCAGCGACATGCCATCCGCGTTGGGATTGTTGTCCTCGA
>NZ_PVWS01000094.1:0-356 GCF_004126395.1 Roseovarius sp. A46
CTGAAGTACGATGTCTTCGGTGATGGCACCGTTAGTGGTTGAAAAGTACCCTCGCCCCCAAAACCGGCAGCCCCAGTAGCGCTTTCGGATGGCTGGAAACTCCCGTTGCACCTTGTGGGACGAACGGCCCTTCATCTTGCGCACCAGATCCGAGATCGCGAGCTTCGGCGGCACCGAGACGAACATGTGGACGTGATCGCTCGACAGCACCCCGCGCAAGATGTCGACCTCGTTCTCGCGGCACACCTGCCGGCAGATGTCGCGCACCCGCAGTCGCAATGCCCCGGTCAGCACCTTGTAACGGTATTTGGTCGACCAGACGATGTGGTAGCGGTGATAGAAGACGCAGTGTTTGC
>NZ_PVWS01000094.1:375-629 GCF_004126395.1 Roseovarius sp. A46
GCCGCGAGAACGAGGTCGACATCTTGCGCGGGGTGCTGTCGAGCGATCACGTCCACATGTTCGTCTCGGTGCCGCCGAAGCTCGCGATCTCGGATCTGGTGCGCAAGATGAAGGGCCGTTCGTCCCATGACCTGCCACGGGATTTTTCCTCCACTTGGAACTAGAGTCCGACCCAACGAAGGGACGGACAATGAAGCGATCAAGATTTTCGGAAGAACAGATCATCGGCATTTTGACCGAGCATGAGGCTGGCG
>NZ_PVWS01000095.1:0-353 GCF_004126395.1 Roseovarius sp. A46
CGGGCCGGGCCGACACAGCCGGAATACGATGCCTGAACCAGTCTTCGCGCTGTTGCCTTACCTTGGTTCGGCGACGCTCGGCGGCGACCAGCGACTTTTTTTGTGTGTATAGCCGAGCTTGCGGAGGAACTTGCCAATTGCGTTCGGGTGCGCGCACACGCCGGTCGCGTCATGCAAGGCAGATGCCAGTTCAGGCATTGTGATGTCCCCATCCTGCGCGATAACTTCCGCGAAGAAGTCGCGATGCGGTTCGAGCTTACCCTTGCCTCTGGGGCGACCTTGGGGAGCCGCGCGGGCCTGACCGGTGCGGCGGACCGCAAGACCCCAACGTGCCCCGGTGGCAGGCGATACCT
>NZ_PVWS01000096.1:0-351 GCF_004126395.1 Roseovarius sp. A46
ACCTCGATGCCGAGACCCTCGGGCAAGACCCCCTGCTCGACAACCCGTTCGGCGAGATCACGTTCAACATGAACGGTGATACCAAGACGCTGACCTTCGGCACGGGCTCCAACACCTATGCCGAGCTTTTGGCGGACATCCAGGCGGCGATTGCCGAGGCCGCTCTGACCGATCCTGACTTTGCCCAGCTTTCCGCAGAGTTCGGCCCGGATTTCCAGGTGCGCGACACCGACAGCAATCCGAACCCGGCGCGTCCGCTTCTCACGGGTCAGACCATCGTGATCACCAACAGCGGCCCGGAAGTTCTGGAAGCCGTGACCATGACGGCCACGGGCACCCAGCCCGCCGGCA
>NZ_PVWS01000097.1:0-339 GCF_004126395.1 Roseovarius sp. A46
CCATGACCACGGTGATGTCCTCGGTCTTGCGGGCAGTCCCGCTGGAGGTCAGCGTGGTCAGGTTCTCGATCCGCAGATCGCCATCCGAATTGTGCGAGCCGATACGCTGGATGTCGGTCATGTCCTTCGCATCAAGCGTGATGTCAAAGGAATCCGGGCCGCCGGGAGAATCATATCCAATGGACATTGCGTCCCCGTAGAAGCTCGAGCCATCGCGCGCTTCGATCTCGATGTTCTCGATGTTGGAGGTGGTCGGCTGCACGTCGAGCGGCATGATGCCCAGACCACCCATGAACTCGGGAACGAGCGTCGCATCGAGCGTGTCGGTGCCACCGACGC
>NZ_PVWS01000098.1:0-331 GCF_004126395.1 Roseovarius sp. A46
GCCTGTCCACCAACCGAGCGGCCGAAGCAGCCCGAAAGCCGCTGGAAACAAGCTGCCTGATGCCCGGCATGGCCCTCACATCGGCGCGTCGGCGCAGCAGAAGGCGTTGTTCAGACTTTCCTCAATAACGGCCTCGTTGCAATCAAAATATCGCTCAGCATCCTTCGCGAGGCAAACATGAACCTCATCAAGTGGTACGTCCTTTTTAGTATCCACGCCCTGGAGCAAACCCTCCGACTTCCAGTCGGACCTGCTTCAGCGTGAAAGAATCGTGTTATGATCGTACCCTCAGAAAAATGAGCCGCAGCCGGGTCGAAGGCTCATTTTTCTG
>NZ_PVWS01000009.1:0-104752 GCF_004126395.1 Roseovarius sp. A46
CCGTTCGTCCCACAAGGTGCAACGGGAGTTTCCAGCCATCCGAAAGCGCTACTGGGGCTGCCGGTTTTGGGGGCGAGGGTACTTTTCAACCACTAACGGTGCCATCACCGAAGACATCGTACTTCAGCACCTGGAACAGCACATCGCTGATCCTACCGGCGCCAGCCGGTAGTCGTTCAGTATAAGTCCTTGATTTCAGTGGTGAGCCGTGCAGGATTCGAACCTGCGACCCACTGATTAAAAGTTTGAAGGACAAGCTGCGCATGTCATAACATGGTGGAAATTTTATCATTGATATTCTATAAGTTATAGGAAATACTCTGAACATAGCACCACACTGCTTTCCGCCCAAACGCCTGTGAAATGTGAGCCTAAAATGAGCCTAACAGACGCAAAGATAAAACGTCTGAAGCCCCCGTCGAAAGGGCAGAAGACATACTACGACGATGCTTTGCGTGGGTTCGGTGTACGTGTTTCGCAGGGAGGTACAAAGACATTTGTCGTCCTCTATGGCCCTCAGAGGCGCCGCAAATCACTCGGCCGGTATCCTGACATGTCGCTTGCAGAAGCCCGCGCTCGTGCTAAGAGCCTCCAGGCCGAATTTGCACTGGAAAGCCCGCGAGAGCATGTGCGGCCAAAACTGAAGTTCGACGATGCCAGACGCCTCTTTCTTGCCGATAGTGAACGGCGGAACAAGCCGCGGACAGTCGAAGAATATCGTCGATTGCTACACAAACACTTCGCGTTCGACCTGCCTCTTTCCGAGATCAACCGCCACAAACTGGTTCAGATACTGGACAGGCTGAAGTCCACGCCTGCTGAACAGAAGCATGCATTCGTTGCGATCAGGACAATGATGAACTGGTGCTGGAAGCGCGGATATATCGATGCTTCACCGGTCCCGCCCTTGACCTTCCCGTCTGCAGAACGAAACCGAATACTCCGGGATGACGAGTTGCGCAGCGTCTGGCATCGCGCCGGCGGATATGGATACCCCTTCGGAGCAATCGTTCAGCTACTTATCCTGACCGGTCAGCGTCGGAATGAGATTACCAACTTGAGAAGAAGCTGGATTGCCGGAGACACGATCACTTTTCCATCGGAGTACGTAAAAAACAATCGTGAACATTCAATTCCATTGGGGCCGAAAGGAATTTCGCTTGTGGAAAGCCTGCCCGAGACATCAGATTTGCTGTTTCCGTCACGACTGGACGACGCGAAGCCTTTCAATGGTTTCTCAAGAGCAAAAAGAAACTTCGACAAGGAAATCGATGTACAGCCATACACGCTCCACGATCTACGTCGAACTTTCAGCAGTCTGATGGCAAGGATTGGTACTCCGATCCATGTAACCGAGAGAATCCTGAACCATGCTTCCGGCACCATCAGTGGGGTCGCGGCCGTATATAACCGTCACTCCTACCAGGAAGAGATGCGTACGGCGCTTCATGCCTACGAGGCGCATCTATCCAAAATGCTCGAGTCCTGATATCCTTCGATCTCCTCGGGGCATAGTCGTAACCCTGAGCATCGCGATGCTCTTCAGCTATGGAGACATCGTGATGAGGATACTTTCAAAACGCCAGCTGAAGGAGTTGGTCTTGTACTCACCCCAACACATTTCACGTCTGGAGAAGGCAGGCCAATTCCCGAAAAGGGTACAGCTGGGCCCTAACAGAGTGGGATGGATAGAGGATGAGGTGCTGGACAGGCTTCAGTCCCGGCTGGATGAACGCGAAAGCACCTGACGACGCTCCCGCTACGGGAGCACGGGTGACCGGGCGTGCACAGCCCGGTCACCCGAATTGCTACGGAGCTGGAGCTCAGACTGCCAAGGCGCTACGATTTTTAATGACATGAAAAGATCAGAACACCCGGTCAAACGCACATACCCCATGTTGATTGCCAGCTACTGGTTGTCCCGGTGTGGTGTTCAGCAAGGAGCTCAAGTGGCCTCGCCTCCTGCAGCTCTTGGCGTAGAAACCTGGAAAGATGCGTATTACAGATTTTATGATGCGATGGGGGATGGTCGGTCACCACGGTCCTTCAGTAACAGCATGAAGAATGCACGTGATGTATTTGACACTCTCTTCGACAATGGCCGGATCGGGTGGGTCAATCGGGATGGTGACCAACCTCCACTGAGCGCCAGCTTTCAGCGTGTTCACGACGAATGGAGGACACGGTCGGACGACGAGCTTGAAAGTTTTGTTCTTGGACTCGTGGCCGGCTTGCCGGCTGCCACAGAAGGCGCTGTTCATAATCCACAGGCAAGAACCGAAGGTGGTAAGAAAGTATACGTTTCGGTTCGCCAGGAGCGGGATCCCAAATTGCGAGATGATGCTATCGCGCTTCACGGTCTCGATTGCATGGCGTGCAAGTTCAATTTCGAAGACCGGTATGGAGCCCTTGGCAAAGGCTTTGTAGAGGTTCACCACGTCGTACCCCTGACGCAAAGGGGAAAGTCAGATACTAATCCGGAAACTGACCTTGTTGTGCTCTGTGCAAACTGCCATCGTATGGTTCACCGCAACCGTGATGTGTGCCTTTCCCTCGAGGAACTGAAATCTCACATAAAACCTTCGGACGGTATGCCCTGAATTGACCTGCTCCCATAGTTGCGAAAGCAGTGTGGTTCACTCCAGCGATACGACTCAACAAGTACCAATCAGTTCTGCATGCTGCGCACCTTCTCTACGAAAGTAGAAAGGTTCATCAGCCACGACTGTTGAGTCTCGGTATAGCTCTCATGTATGCGTTCGGGCAGGATCAACTGGACATTATTGGCGATCATCTCCTCGGTCTGATTGCCGGATATTCCAGGTTCGAGCGTCAGCAGATGCTTCGTAGGTATTCGTGCAGCCTCAGACAGAACCTGCCGCCAGCGATCCTTGCAGGTCGATTTCGCCCCGAGCATTGCCAGACTCTCAACCGGGAAGGCGGCATCATGATACTGCGCCGCTCCGGGAAACAGAAAATCAGGCTTTGCCCTGTGCTCCGTCTCGGCACCTCGCTGATACTCGATACCATGTGCGACAAGAATTGCTTCAAGATGGTTTTCGAGTGCATAGCCAACCCTCGACTTCCGACGGTTCTGGACACTCAGAGAGAATTTGAGAAACCCATCCACGTCAACTGAGCCTTCTCCGGAAAATCCGGTTGTGAGACGATCAGAGACAATTTTTCTCTCAAGGCGTCGGAAAAGTGCTTCCTCATGGCTCATCCATGACAAGAGTGCCTCATCGGGATCCGCTATCGGGTCACAGCCGTCAAGCGTGTCTCGGGCGAAGCCCGAAAATTCGCGCGTCGTAGGAAAGCTATCGCCAAATCGCTCAAGCAGCCCATCCAGCCGATCGGCATCAGGCTCCTCAACCTCGATACCGAGCTCATCGAGAATGTACCTTGCAGCAAAATCCAGCTCACGATCGTTATCATCGCCGAACCGCTCGAGCTCGAACATTTCTCCGAGGCTGGCATCCAGTGCAAACAACCAGATCAGCTGGTTCTCCAGGGTCGTCTGTTGCGGAACGACGACAATGAGAAGTTCACCCGAACGCTGACGCGCGATAATAAGCAGATCGCCCGGCTCGGCCATCTCGAGAACTGCGCTGTGTGGATAATAAAGTCTCCACTCTGCTGAGCGGTGGGGCTGGTTCTTCCGCGCATCGTACCAGCTCAGCCAGCCTGTTTCCGAAAACCCGGCGTTCTCGTCACCCAGCCAGATGAATGCAGCCGGACGGCGCGTGAATTCTTCCTCACCAAGTAGAGCCCTCAGGGGACCTGAGCCATTCAGTTCATGCTGGTTTGATGTGTCTGGCCTGATCTCGACCGGGCGCAGCCTTTTTGCTGCAACACCCTGAAAGTAATTGGAAAGATAACCGAAATTCATTTCTGACAATTGTATCCTGCGACTTCGAGACTGTCACGATCCGAATACAACCATTCAGCACACTGGTCGATAATCTCTTCAGGATCACGACGCGCTGGCCCCTTGAGCGAGCATTCCCACACCACTCCTATCCTCCAGCTGGCATGTGCCAGAGCGGCAAGGTTTCGTTCATCTCGAGAACGGTTGGCTTCAAGTTTCGATCTCCAGAACTCCCGCCTCGTACGAGGCCATTTGAAAAGGCGGCAGTCATGCATGTGCCAGAAACAACCATGTGCAAAAAGCACGGCCTTGTAGCGCGGAAAAACAAGGTCGGGCCTGCCGGGCAGATCACGCGCCTGCAAGCGGTAACGGAAGCCCCTCTTGTGCAGGTTCTTTCGCAAAAAGAGTTCAGGTCGAGTATCGCGCCCACGGATAGCCGACATCATCCGGCTGCGCGTCTCTGGCCCGACAATATCAGCCATTTGCAGAAATAGGGGGGACGTCCTCGAGAAGGTCCGGTTGGTCGAGGTTCATCGCCCGATGAATGAACGGTTTCATATGCAATGCTACGGCCTCAGCCGCCTGGACCACTACCGCATTGCCGAACTGTTTGTACGCCTGCGTATCCGATACCGGTATTTGCCATTCAGGGCGGCCATCACGCTCAAATCCCATGAGACGTGCGCATTCCCTTGGTGTCAGTCTTCTCGGGCGCTTGCGAGCCCCCCGGTCGACCAGAATTTCCGATCCGTCCTTGTAGTAGCGTGCTGATAGCGTACGCGTGACGTCTTCCGGCCCGAAAACATCGTAACCAAATCCGTTTCCGGCTGCGCGATGCTTTTTCTTGTAGTCCTGCAGGTATTTCCAAAGCTTCGGCGACAGTGTGTACTTAGGATCAACCGAAGCAGGATCCTCGAGGATCGAACCTAACCTTGGCCCCGCATCCGGATCAGGAACAGTAAGACCATCGAACGAGAATCCGACGTCTTCGCGGAAGCCCACAATGAATATCCGTTCGCGTTTCTGGGGAACCCAGCTTTGTGAATTAACCACCCTGAATTCCACATGGTACCCCAGCTCCTCGCGCAGCGTCTTCATGATCACCTGGAACGTTTTACCTCGGTCATGTCGCTCAAGGTTCTTGACGTTCTCAAGCAGGAACGCAGCTGGACGATGATGCTCGATGAGCAAGGCCACATCAAAGAAGAGCGTGCCCTGCGCAGCATACCGGAATCCATGATCCCGCATCAGCGAGTTGAGCTTTGATACGCCCGCTATGGAAAACGGTTGGCATGGGAACCCGCCGACAAGAACATCATGCTCGGGAACGATTTCGGGCTTCTCGGAGTATTCCCGTATGTCTCCGGCAATCTCGTGATCGCAGCGGAAATTTGCGGCATAGGTCTTTCGACACGCGGCGTCCCACTCGGACGTGAAGACACAACGCCCGCCAGCCGCTTCCATCGCCAGCCTGAGGCCACCGATTCCTGCGAAAAGGTCGACAAAGCGAAATTTTCCTGCCTGTCCAGAACGGATGTTTTTTGCCTCAAGGAGTTCCCGCAATCGCCGCAGGTATATCGGCCGGGGTTGGGTCGTTCCGTCCTCGTAGCGGCGAACAGTTCGCGGATGAACCTCAAGGAGGCTGGCGACCTCTTCGATATCGAGACCAGCCTGTTCGCGGATCTGCGAGAATTCGGATTGTAGGGACATGCTCATTCTTTATCTGGGTTACTTTTTGACATATTGTCATGAGCTCACAGTGGTGTCCATAGCCAACTGTTCATAATTTGTTCCGTGCGCTTTGCTTCGAGTCTTTCATTATTCCGAGATTGCGATCGGGTCACGAGCAACGCCGTTCCATGGTTCGCAGAATGGGCTTTCCAAAAGATTGTAGTGGCGGCCGGTGCCACCATTGCCTGGCAGGGTTTGCGTCAGGAACACCCGGTCGCTTCCATCAGGTTCCATTGCCAGTAGCTCGAGAAAACGTCTCTCGTCCGTATGGCGCGAGAAAACAAACAGAACCAGCAAGTTCGCTCGAATTCCGTAATGTGACCGGTGCAGGCCATCTGCAAGCACCCGACGATAGTGTTCAATGTTTCTCTGGTAACTCTTGCGACGCTGAGCGCTTGATTTCGGTTCGGTACCCCGATCAACCTCCAGAGCAAACGCCCGGAAGCTGCCGCCGTAATCCAGCGCAAAGAGCTGGTCCGGTATCAGTCTTGTGCGCGCCACGGGGATTGCGAGATCGGCCCCGGTCCGGGCCAGGATTTCATGCGCCGGGATGTAGCGCACACCGGCGCGGGCAGCAGCGATGTCGATCGACCCGGTCACACAAGACACTGTGTAGCCGTGCCACCAGTGCCCGGTCGGGCGAACCGTCGGCTCATCGAGGCCAAGGTCCCGAAGATGATCCTTCGCCTTTTTCGTGAGGTCGTAGATATACGGGTTGAACTCCGCGCGCTCGGTCGCGCGTTGCTGGCGCGGTAGCGCGAGATACCCTCCCGCGCGGAGTTTCTGCATCTGCCTGAGCGCTGTATCCCTGCAGCGGTGCGTGTCGTGGGTAAGCTCGTAGAGGTACTGCGAACTTTGCGGGCCGTGGCGTTCGATGTGCTTGAGCCAACGGATTTCACGCTCGGTGGGCCGCACATGCGATTGCGGCGCGATGTGGTGGAAGGTGGCCCGGCCCAGGCTGTCTGTCTGCGGTTGCGTCATGCGGCCAGGATAGACTTCCTCAGAGCTCCGGCGAAGGTTTGAGCGGGTCGTCGGGGTCGTTTTCTTCCGGCGTCTCCGGCGCGTCGTCTTCGGATGTGTCGCTATGCTCGACCGTGGTCTGCCAGGGTTCCGCATAGGTTTCCCGGCACTGTTGCCTTATGGCCTCGATCTCATCTTTTGTGGCTTTCGGCAGCTTTTCCAGAACGAAGAACGGAAAGCCGATCGGCACGGCGCGTTCGGTCAGGCCGCGAATGAAGGTGGCAAACGTGCCCTTGGGCTGGCTCTGGATGAGTTCCGGGTTGGCATTCATCTGCCCGGCCAGCGCTCGGGCATCCCGCGCCGAGACACCGCCCGCGAGCTTGATCGAGGTATTGGCCTCGAAGGCCTCCTGCAATCCGCTTGAGAGCTGGCCGAGATACTGGTGCGCCATCACCATGCCGACCCGGTATTTGCGGGCCTGGCTGAGGATGATGCCGATGTTCCGGTCGAAGTAGTCCTGCGCCTCGTCGACATAGACCATAACCGGCAGACGGTCCCAGGAGGGCAATGTGGCGCGTTCCTGCGCCGCCTGGGCAATGAGCGCAATGAAGAAGCGGCCGAAAATTTCCGTGCCCTGTTCCTTCAGCAAGCTCTTCGAGGTGTTGATCAGGATGAGCTTGCCCGCATTCATCTCCGAGAACATGTCGAACTTGCTCTCTGGGTGCGAGAACATCCGCTCGAATGTCTGGTTTTCCAGCACCCCATAGAGGCGGCGCAGCACCTGCGTTTTGGTGTTGGCGAACTCCTTGCTGTCGAATTCGGTCTCGAAAAACCGCCGCGGCGTGCCGGAGAGCTGGTCGATGTACGCGCGGTATGTCTCGACCCCGCCCGGCTCCATCAGCTCGCGCAGCGTGTGGATCGTGGCATCGGGGATATGGAACATGAGCCGCGTCACGTAGCGGAAGACCACAGACTGTTTGGCCGTCATGCCAGCCGAGAGCAGCGAGCCCAGCACGAAGTCATAGAGTTCGATGATCGAGTTGGTGAGCCGCTCGCGCTCGAGCGGGTCGTAGCTCTCCAGCCGGTCCTGGCCGACGGAGAAGAGATTAAGACAGACCGGCCAGCCGATATCTTCGGGATCGATCAGCACGATCTTCTCGGGCGGCACGGTCTTCGCGTGCAGGATCGTGTCGATCAGGTCGCCCTGGCTGTCGATCACCACCACGGTCTTGTCGCCGCGTTCGACTTCTTCGAGATCCTTGGAGATGAAATACTGCAGCGTCTGGGTTTTTCCGTGGCCGGAGCCGGCGACGATATGCGTATGCTCGAAGCGTCGTTCCTCGGGAATGGTAAAGGGTGTGCGCAGGCTGAAAAGGTCTTTCAGGTGCGTGCCGCGAAGGTAGGTCTCGACCACGTCGTCGTGCTTGTAGTCGATGGGAAGAATGGGGTTGGTGCGGTGGGTGGCGGCGAGATTGGCATCCAGCCGCTCACGCAGCGCCTTGAAGTGATGGTAGTCGTTCTCCTGAAAGAAGGGGGCGATGACGTTCTGCACGGTCTGGCCGAGCGGCTGGGTGAACTGCGTCACCTCGACCAGGACATCGCCCTCGACGGGCGGGACCGCATCGGCAACGGGCGCCAGCGCCTTCGAGATAATCTCCAGCGCCGACATGACCATCACCCGGTCGCTTTTCGCCTGTCCGGCCTTGGCGAGCATGTCCCGGTAGCGGGCGCCCTCGACGGTGTTGCAAAGGGCCGGCGGCGGCGGGATTTCCGGCATCAGTCCTTCCTGCTCGAAAAGCGCCCGGCCGATCTGCAGCAGCTGCACGCGCAGGGACGACGGCACATCCGGCGGCCAGTGGCTCGAAAGGCCCGCGTCGATCTCCTCATCCTTGAGTTGCACGGAGCCCGCGACCGCATGATGGTAGAGCGTCATGGTTTCGTCGCGGGCGAGGCGTTCGAGACGTTTGGGGTTCTCAATGTAGAGGCGGTAGCCGACATAGGCCGGAATGGCGATCAGCGCGACATAGGAGACGAGAATGGCAATGAGCAGGATCAGGGCAAGAATGAGCGCACCCACAACCACGCCGAAATAGTCGTCTGAAGAATTCCTCGCCATCAGAACTCGATCACGGTGCGATCCGCCGTATCAGCATTGTCGTCGAGCCAGCGCTTCATCTGCGCCAGCATGTCCAGCAGATTGTCTTCGTAGATCTTGGCTTTCGAGGGATTGGCGCAGAGAAACCGGTCGGTTCGGCCATCCATCAGATGCTCAACCCGGAGCTCGAACTTCTCGTCGCGGTCATCCACCCTGGCCGTTGCCGGTCGCCTGTCCACCAGCTTTGTCTTCAGGAGATTCCTCTGCCGTATGATCTGCTTTTCCTCATGGGTAAAGGCGACCGTCAGGTGTACCTCGTAATAGGTTGTCTTGAACAACAGACCCTTTCGGACCGTATGGTGAGAAATCGAAACCCGCATTGCTCAACCTCATTCAGAATGGAAGGGTCGGGAGGGCGGGTTTATCAATAGCTGGCGGTGATAAAGTCACGGGTTCCGATCCTAGCATTCTGTTCCGCTACGCATCGCCATGTTCCGCCCCCGATGCCCATACCGGATACACATAGGGGTTGGGGGTCGGTATGGGGGGGTCAACACGCTTGGCCTCACGCTACTTCGTCAGATTCTTGACGTGCCGTTTTGCATTGCCGAGCGTGAGGAAACTGGCACCCTCGACAAAGTACCGATTGCCCCGTTGTTCTATCATATGACCGTTATACATCGTCGCGTTCTCGGGAATTTCTGCTGCCTGCGGCTCAGCCTCGCTTTCGTTTGGAGTGTCGGCCTCCGCCTTGCGATATGGCGATGATACGGGAGGCTCTTCTCTGGACGATGCAGCTGCGAAGCTTTGTGGCGCATCACTCGCGCCCTTCAGCCCGCGTCGCGATACCTCGAGTTGGTCACGAGCGATCTGAAGCATCTGCTGAGTGTATTCGGCCGTATCGACCGTTGCTCGCCCGGCCTGCACAAAGCCGACGAAAATCAGGCCGACGGCTGCAATTGAACCACCAATCAGGAATGCAGTGACGGCCGCGCCGACCCCTCCGTATTCACCGACACTTGCCGCCATGCTAACCGCCATAAGTCCACCGATGACGACAAGCGACCAGCCGCAAAACTCCATGAACGAAAATATCTTCCGCGCAACTTCGTAGCTTCGCATGCAATTGTCCCCATTTTTCGAAAAACGCTGCGACTTTTGGTTGCAGGAGTCAAGAAACTGGAGACGTGAGAGGGGACATGAGGTTCGGGTGGGTCTAGCGCCGATCAGCCCGGACCCTGAAAATCTCTGTGATGAGACATATCGCAGAGACAGTCAGCGCACTTGGCCTCGCACACGACCGTACGGCGGACAGACTCTTCGGGATCAAGCTGGCTGACCGGTTGATGCACCTTCACGTCGTCGGGCAAACCGGAACAGGGAAATCGACACTTCTTGGCAATCTGGCGCTTCAGGATGCAGCGTGTGGATACGGATTCTGCCTGATCGACCCACATGGTGATCTGGCTGGGCGTCTTTCTGAAACCCTTGGTGAAAATGCCATCGTGTGGTCACCAGCCGACCCCGATAATACATATGGGTATAATCCGCTTACACATGTTCCGGCAGAATACCGGCCTCTAGTGGTGTCAGGACTGATCGATGCGTTCCGGAAGCAATGGGCGGATGCATGGGGTGTTCGCATGGAGCACTTGTTGCGCCACGCACTGCTCACCCTTCTGGATCAGCCGAGGTCTGATCTACGGGACGTCATGCGACTCTTTCTCGATAAGGATGTGCGGATGCACATGCTGGCGCAGGTCACGGATCCTCAGCTGCGATTTTTCTGGACGCAGGAGTTCACTCGTATGAACTACAGGACCGCAATCGATGGCGTTGCACCGATCGCCAATAAGCTCGGGGCATTCCTCAGTCACCCCAATGTCCGGAAAGCAATCTGTGCACCCAAGGAGCCGCTACGTTTTCGACGGATCATGGACGATGGCCAGATCCTCATTGTCAATCTCAGCAAGGGAAGATTGGGGGCAGATACCGCGAACGTGCTTGGCGGTCTCATCGTATCAAGCATCGTCAATGCGGCTCTGAGTCGACAGAGCATTCCGCAGATCAAGCGGCGCCCCTTCATGCTGCACGTCGACGAGTTCCATTCCTTCACCACAGCAGCGATAGCTGACATACTTCCGGAGACGCGGAAGTACGGGCTCGGTCTCACGCTCGTACACCAGCACGTTGCGCAGGTTGATCCGGACGTGTTCGCGGCAATAATGGGGAATGCGGGAAGCCTCATGGTGTTCCGGGTAGGCGCTGAAGATGCGCCGGTCTTTCTTCGTCAGCTTGAAGACGTCACGCTCAGCGACCTGATCAATCAGCCCAACTACAGAGCCCTGACGCGGATCATGCTCGATGGTGAGCGAACACGGGTTTTTTCGATGAAAACACTACTGGCAGGAAAAACCGCCTTCGAAAGAAGGCGGTGAAAGCTCAGTATTCGCTTGCCAACATGATGGTCAGAACCCGGTGCGTCACCGCAGGATCTGCCGGGTTGGGCGAATATGCCTGCAGGTCGAGGTCGTATGGATCGATTTTCCAGAAGATCTTCTGGCCATCCAGTTCGATCGCGCCGAAATCATGCTCGCCCCACGGATCGTTGTCTTCTGTGAAGGCCTCGAACCGTCTGACGGCACTCACCGCCTTTGTCACGAAATCCGGGCCAAAGGCGGAAATACCTTCCGTTGCCAGCATTGAACCTCGTCCCATGCCGCTTTTCCGGAACGCGTCGTTCAGATCGCATACACGGCGCTTCGGCGGATCATCGGGTCGAATCCATTGGAGTCTGGTTTCACCTTCACACGCGTGGCAGTATGCATCATCGAAGCTGTTTTCAAGCTCCCAGACACCGGCGTGGCGGTTCCAGCAGGCCCAGGCATCGGTGACAACACGTTCCGATCCGCAACTTGCGCAAACCGGCACGTCAACAACAGTATCAAGGCTACATTTTCCGTGTTCGGACATCTCGCTTTCCTCCGTTCGGGTGGCCGCCCGAGACCATCTCGGGCGCACCCCGCGAAGGGCGAGACGAAGTGCTATTCGACCACACTGTCATCGGCAGGTGCAGTGCCGAACACGGATTCGGTGAGAGAAAGGGCTTCGAAATAGATAAGCACCTTCGGTTCCGCCTCCCATGGTTTGCGGACCTTTGGCAGGTAGGGACGCATGGCCGGGTACCTGCGCGCGAGATCCCTGGCTTCTTCAAACCGGTTAGAATACGAATGCAAACGCACGATCTCCACGTTCATTACATCGGCAACGTTCGCCACAGATGTGATGGCCGCGATTATCTCACGGGTCTTCGGGCCTTTTTTAGATCTGGAAAGAACCTTTTCCGTGATGACCAAGTCGGGCCTCAGACTCTCGATCTGCTGTGCCGCATAGGCTTGGGCTTCGGGTGGGCCGGAACTTGCTTTCCTGGACATTCCGAGATCGACAACCGTGCCCATTTTCAGGAGCACATGCGCTACACGCCCGCTGGCTGCGGCCATGGCAAGAACACACCCTCTAGCATCCATAGTGATCAATTATCCGCTCGACACGCACTTCCAGATTGTGCAGCGCATTATTGCGAACGAACCGGCCAAGCCATCCGGAACGTGGTTCCGGCAGATCGAACAGGCGTTGGCGAATCAACCGGGCCCGGTCTCTGAATAACGGTTCGACCAACAGCTCCATTGTGCGTCCAAAGATGATGGCCACGCCACACAGATCGGGCACACTCGGTGCAGCGTGTCCAAGCTCCAGGCGCGATACATGGCTCTGCGACACCCCGAGAAGATGCGCGCAGTCCGCCTGACTGAGGCCCGACTTCCGGCGGGCATCGATCAGGCTTTGCGAGAAATCTTGCATAAAGATCGAATGAACTAAGGCTTGTAATCTGGCCGTGGCAGCACGCAACGACAGGAATCCTCTACATCCCTTCATTGCACGGGCAACCAGTTCTCTTCCTCCATCGGGACGGTCTCGAGGATATCCGTCGATTGTCGGAGGGGTGAAACCCCTCCGATCCCGAGACCGCCCGATGGTGAGGTGTGCCTGAGCATCGGGATGGTCTGGGGGAAATCCTAACCGAGCTACATATCCCTGCAAGACCCACCCGTAATGCGGATTTGCATGGTGCGTGAGACTTGGCGAATGGCAGCGACACCGTATGCTTCTGCCATGAAAAAGGACGACAATCTTCAACAGCATCTTGATCTCTGCAAGCGCATCTACCTGCGGATGCTCAAGGATGGTTCCTGGCCCTGGAGAGACGCGCCAGATTCGCAAAATCCGGTGGATCTGATAGAGTCCAAAGATAATCGCGACGATATATGAAGCCGTGCTTTGGATACATTCGGGTGTCTACCCAGAAGCAGGGACTGGGCGTATCACTCGAGGCACAAAAGGAAGCCATCACGGTCTTTGCGAGTCAGCACAATCTTACCGTCGCGAAGTGGTTCGAAGAGAAGGAAACCGCCGCCAAGAGCGGTCGGCCGATATTTAGCCAGATGCTGAGGCAACTGAAGAAGGGAAAGGCACAGGGTCTCATCATGCACAAGATCGACCGATCAGCCCGGAATCTGCGCGACTGGGCCCTGGTCTCCGAACTGCCGAACCTCGGGATCGACATCTTCTTTGCCACCGAAAGTCTGGACTTCCGATCCCGTGGCGGGCGTCTCGCGGCCAACTTGCAGGCGGTCATCGCCGAGGATTACATCCACAATCTGCGCGAAGAGACGATCAAGGGCCTGAAAGGAAGGCTCAAGCAGGGTCTGTACCCGTTCCGAGCGCCGATCGGATACTTGGACAACGGGCGTGGACAGCCCAAAACGCCATGCCCGAAAAAGGCCCCTTTGATCAGAGAGGCCTTTTCGCTCTACGCGACAGGACAGTATTCGCTCCGCTCCCTGACTGCCGAGCTTGAACGAATCGGTCTACGCAATAATGCAGAAAAACCCCTGAGCCTACACGGCGTGGAGAGCGTTCTCGCCAACCCTTTTTACACTGGCCTCATTTCGATTAAGAAGACAGGCGCGCTGTATCAAGGGGTACACGAACCCATCATCAGCACAAGCATGTTCCAGCGTGTACAGGACGTGAAAGCTGGAAAGGCAGGCAAGAAGGTGACGCGGCACAATCATCTTTTCAGGGGTCTCTTCAGGTGTGGCCTGTGTGACGGTCCGATGTCACCGGAACGCCAGAAAGGCCACGTATACTACCGTTGCCAGAACCCGACTTGTCCGACCACTACCGTACGCGAAGATCGTCTGAACGACGCTATTCTTGCTGCCTTCCACCGTGTGAGGATGAGCGAGGAGGATGCAAGTCGACTTGAGGCAGAATGGAGGAAATGGACTGCGCAAGGTGACAAGGGTCAGCACGTGCGATCAATAGAGCTTCGTATAGCAGAAACTGAAGCTCGACTGATTCGCTTGACCGACCTTCTGGTCGATGGTGTTATCACCGCTGAAGAGCATCAGACGCGGCGTCGGACATTGAGCCTTGAGTTATCTGCATTGAAAGAGGAGCTTGAACACACCGAGAAATTACAGCTGTCTGAAGCCGAGATGCAGAAGTTCCTCGAACTCATGAAAAACCTTGCAGAGCTTCATATTTCGGCGAACGAGCACGAAAAACGGTGGATGGTCGAGAATTGTTTCTCGAACCGGACAGTGATCGGGAAAGAGCCTTTTTTGGAGCCAAATTCCTGGCTTCAATGTCGCGAAATTTCCGAACTGTCTCCTTTGGTGACCCAGAACGACACACTTCTCGAACTTTTCAAAACAGGGAAGATACCAGCCAAGCCCGAAGAGGCGAATACCGGTGTGCCTGAGCCACTCATTGAGAAGCCGACGAATAGAAATTACCCCACAAAAAGCATGCCCGATGATGAAGATGGTTGGTTTTGGACTGAGGCAGCCTAACCTCTTTCCAAGATAATGTAATACTCGAAGGCTGTTCCATTCGGGAACCTTTCCTCACCACCCAACACTCGTGTGTCTTCAATATTCTCATCCAAGACGAAATTTTCTGGGAGTATCATTTGAACGCCCTCAGCCTTCTCGCCTGTGGCAATCGAGATCAAATCAATTGCAATCTCTCGCAGTTCTGACAGCGCTTCCTTTTTGTAGAAGTCTATATTGAAGAAACCTTTGAGCTTTAGTCGCCGGACAGTGTCAGCGTCACCTTCAAGATAAAATGATGCTCTGCTTTGGAGTAAGCCATCATCAAGCTCTTTGTAGTCTGAGGAGGCGAACCACCCTTCGCCGAAGCCGTCAGCGTGGTAATCGCCAGTCCTCAAACCATGATCCTTCAGAAAATCTCTTGCTACATGCGGACTCCATCCTGCTCTCGGGTCCACTTCTGGAGGGTTATCTGCTTCTCGTTCGAATGCCAGAATGCCACTGACGATTTGATTGACATCCTCCTTACTCATCGCTGGAATATTGTGGAATTGTCGAACGGCCCGATGGAGCAACCACGGTCTAGCCATAAATGTCAAAATGAAGCGCTTTTGTGCGTATCGCTTCACATCTTTTGGTTGAAACGTCTTCATCTGAATGCGAATTTTTGCGTTCTCAATATGTGAATAGCAATGCCAAACGTATATAATTGGGATACTCAGAATTGTGAGAAAGATTGGAAGAAGGAAATTCTTTCCATTTTCAGTCGTGACGAATTCTTCTGGATTTTCAAAAATCAGAATCACTGAATTCCAAAAAAAGAATAGGACCACCAATGCAGCGACAATTTCCAAGAACGTTTTGACCTGACGATATTCAGAGTAAACCGTTGTATATGCTATAAGCATGCCGAGAAAAGCGGTTAGCGGAACGAGAACCAACTCAACAGGTAAGCTGAAAGAGTAGGCGACAACCACGAATTCGAATATCACGATTATTCTGAAACTGTCCCAGAACATCGTTCTAAAAAACCGATCTTCTTCCTTCGTGTTAAAGGAGCGCCCCAATAGCACAGCTCCTGAAAAGAAGAACCAAATTAGTGTCTGAGGGAGCTGGTCAATACTCCACAGGTATAGCCCATTCAGCAACCAACACAAGCCTGCAACATACAGTGCAAAAGAGCCAAACAACAATAAAAGCTTCCACTGGAATAACACCTTGAAAAGCTTTGAGAGGTGCTCTCGAGTTTTGTGGTAAAGAAGTAGATAAAGGAGAACTCCACAGACCCAGAATCCAGTAGCGAGCTCGCGGTTGTTAAATGTTTCGTTTAGCCAGCTCCACCAGGTGTTAATATTCATATCTGAAGTATCTCATTGAGTGCTATTCTAGGCAGCCAAATTCACGGTGTGCATCCAACGTATAGAAGTTCAGGCCATTAGTAAGAGTGTGCCCGTGCACAGTAAATTGGCCAATTGCATCAAGCAATGCGTTTTTCTTGAACGGAATGTGTATAGCCTTTGCGGTGCCATTATTGATGCGTTGTTCGAGTGCTTCTGGCCAGCGATGGCTCAGCTCTTCAGGCGCAGTTACCTTGAAATAATTAGTGTATGCACATATTAGCGGTAGCTCATACCGATCTACAGCTTTTTCGATCTCATATGAAAGCATGCTGCCTGATCTTCGAGTGCGGTCACTGAGAATAACTACTACATTCTTTGAGGCTGCCAATCGCTCACGGATTCTAGTCTCAAGGGTCGGGCGAAGGCTTGAATTGCGAACAGCGTAAGTTTTGTCGTGACTGTTTACGTACTTGAAATCTAACCCTTTACCCGAGGCCCATGCTTGGATTGTGGAGTAGTACTTAAAATCAGATTTCGTAGGATCCAGCTCTCCCAACCCGTCAAAGGCTATATAATTTCCATTTCTATACGCCATATTATTTCCAGTGAGTGTTAATTGAACCAAGATTAATTGTGTTCCGGAGGTGTTTGGGAAGAATGATCGTGATTTTTGACGTGACCTTTGCCACCTTGAGCTCTTCAACGATACCAATAAGGATAAGCTGTAGGAGTAGGTGCTCTTTCATTCCAGTTCGTGCCAACCCCGAGCCTAGTAACGGAATATAAAGTGGCTCATTCGAACAGCGTGCACGTGCCTTTTTGAGCAGTCCACGTACTGCCAAAATAATATCTTCGGCATTCGCCTTCGTCGTCCCGTCGCCTACTGCAGTTTTTGCAAGAGCTACAAAAAAGAACTTAGATCCGTTTCTGGCAATAGTACTCACTGTTGTTCCAATAGGATAGCGGAGTGTTTTACCTCGTCGCCTTGCTTCCGTTGAGGACTGAATTTGCTCTAGTTCATTCTCGACAGTTTGATCCCAATCATCTATCGCGCCCGGCCAGTAGTCTCGGAGCACTCTTCCATGAAGCGTATTTGATGAAATGATGATCTCATCCACTTCGCTGTCGAAGAAATCATTGCCTCCGATTGCCTTCCAGCCCTCTTTTTCAAGAAGGTCACCGAATTCAATGGAAACCGGGGGATCGATCACATTGCTTTTGATAGTCACTGAGCCTTTGAGATATCCGTCGATCCAAAAACCATGGACGATCCAGATTAATACAGAAAGTATCAAGCATGAGATGACAAAGAGAAACCAAGGAAAGCTCAAGTCCTGATTGCCAATCACCTCGTACGACTCGACGCCTAGAAAAATTGCCCCGGTCACCATCAATAAGAACTGGGCAAGATGGTTAAGTGATTGAAGTGAATAAATAGTCATTAAGCTTTTACTGAGTGGGTTGCATCTTAAAGAACATCATCACGTATCAATTCGCCTACAGGATGCTGATTGCTGACAGTATTTTAGGGTGTCTCGCTCGGCGAGCAACGCCGATCGACCTTGCTTCTTGCTCATGGTTCCAATTCTACTCCTTTGGTCAAAGATGCCAACCCGTATCTCGGGTGGGTCTGGCGCGCGATTCTATGAAAATAGAATGAACCCTTGTCGATTACATTACCAGCTTACCCTTGAGACAGGGTGCAAGACCATCAAGTAAATCACTGCCGGAAGCCAAGGACAACAGGTGTTTAGTAAGGTGACGCATTCGTTTGAGGAGCATGACGGACAGGTTCGTTTCTTGCTCCACAAAATCGACTTGCCCACACGAAATCCTCGCGACTGGCCCTGTAAGTCACGCGAGCGCTTGGGGTCTTACAAGCCTGTGTACACATGATGATCTGAATCTACTGTCGCGTGAGGGGAGGTCTGGCTGAATCACACGACGCTACCTTAGACATGAAAGATGAGCCTAGAACGAGCCTAGAGTGATTTTCAAGTTAGTCTAAGTGTCTGATTTCAGTGGTGAGCCGTGCAGGATTCGAACCTGCGACCCACTGATTAAAAGTCAGTTGCTCTACCAACTGAGCTAACGGCCCACTCAAGCGCGGTGTCTAGAAAGAGGTGCGCGGGGGGTCAACCCCGAAAACGCGGCCCGTGCGCGGTCGGTGCTGGAAATCCGCTCGCCGCACGCGTATATGCGCGCGCATGGACGATGCGCGCGATACCGGGCTGCCCTTCATGAAGATGC
This sequence comes from Roseovarius sp. A46, assembly GCF_004126395.1. Classification (NCBI taxonomy): domain Bacteria; kingdom Pseudomonadati; phylum Pseudomonadota; class Alphaproteobacteria; order Rhodobacterales; family Roseobacteraceae; genus Roseovarius; species Roseovarius sp. A46. The sequence continues at coordinate 18,142 of NZ_PVWS01000009.1, forward strand.
ACGGGCTGGGAAACGACTTCGTCGTGCTCGACGCGCGCGCGCGCGCCATCGTCCTGTCGCCAGCGCTGGTCGCCGCGATCGCCGACCGGCGGCGCGGCATCGGCTTCGATCAGCTCGCGGTGATCGCGGCGGGCGAGAGCGGTGCCGACGCGCATCTCACCTTCTTCAATGCCGACGGCTCGACCTCTGCCGCCTGTGGCAACGCCACCCGCTGCATCGCGCGTCACCTGATGGACGAGACCGGCAAGACGGCGCTGACCCTGACCACCGCGCACGGCAGCCTGAGCGCGGTGGACGCAGGCGACGGCCTCACCTCGGTCAACATGGGACAGCCGCAGTTCGATTGGCAGGACATCCCACTCGCCGAGGCAATGGAAACGCTGGAGCTGCCCATCGAGGGAGGGCCAACGGCAACCGGCATGGGCAACCCGCACTGCACCTTTTTCGTCGAGGATGCAGAGGCCGTGCCGCTGGACCGGTTCGGCCCGCGCTATGAGCATCATCCCCTCTACCCCGAGCGCACCAATGTGCAGGTGGCGAGCCTCTTCGGCCCCGACCATATCCGCGTGCGGGTCTGGGAGCGGGGCGTGGGGCTTACGCTGGCCTCCGGCTCGTCGTCCTGCGCCGTGGCGGTGGCGGCGGCGCGGCGCGGCCTGACGGGGCGCAAGGTGCGCATCACACTGGACGGCGGCAGCCTCGAGATCGACTGGCGCGAGGATGGCGTGTGGATGACCGGCGAGACGATGCATGTCGCCTCCGGCGTGCTGACACCCGCATTCCTCGCGTGGCGGTCATGAGCACGCCGCGCTTTGCTACCCTTGGCTGCCGCCTCAACGCCTACGAAACCGAGGCGATGAAAGACCTCGCCGGGCAGGTGGGGCTGGAAAATGCCGTCGTCGTCAATACCTGCGCCGTGACGTCCGAGGCCGTGCGCAAGGCGCGGCAGGAAATCCGCCGCCTGCGCCGCGAGAACCCGGGGGCCCGTCTCATCGTCACCGGCTGTGCCGCACAGACCGAGCCCGAAACCTTTGCCGCGATGGCGGAGGTCGACGCCGTCATCGGCAATACCGAGAAAATGCAGCCCGATACCTGGGGCCGCCTCGCCGCCGATTTCATCGGGGATAGCGAGCGTGTGCAGGTCAACGACATCATGTCGGTGACCGAGACGGCGGGCCACCTGATCGACGGCTTCGGCACCCGTTCCCGCGCCTATGTGCAGGTGCAGAACGGCTGCGATCACCGCTGCACCTTCTGCATCATCCCTTACGGCCGGGGCAATTCGCGCTCTGTGCCCGCGGGCGTCGTCGTCGATCAGATCAAGCGGCTGGTGGGCGCCGGCTATAACGAGGTGGTGCTGACCGGCGTGGACCTGACAAGCTGGGGCGCGGACCTGCCCGTACAGCCCAAGCTCGGCGATCTGGTGATGCGTATCCTGAAGCTGGTGCCAGACCTGCCGCGCCTCCGCATCTCCTCCATCGATTCGATCGAGGTGGACGACAACCTCATGCAGGCCATCGCCACAGAGCCGCGCCTGATGCCGCATCTGCACCTGAGCCTGCAACATGGCGACGATCTGATCCTGAAGCGGATGAAGCGGCGGCACTTGCGCGATGACGCGATCCGATTTGCCGAAGAGGCACGCCGCCTGCGCCCCGACATAACCTTCGGCGCCGATATCATCGCCGGATTCCCGACCGAGACCGAGGCGGCATTCGAGAATTCCCTGCGGCTGGTCGAGGAGTGTCACCTCACCTGGCTGCACGTGTTCCCGTATTCACCGCGCCCCGGCACCCCCGCTGCGCGGATGCCGCAGGTTCATGGTGCCACGATCAAGGCGCGAGCGGCGCGGCTGCGCGCGGCGGGCGCGGCGCGCGTGGCGACACATCTCGCCGCGCAACAGGGACGCGCGCACCGTGTCCTAATGGAGCATCCCCGAATGGGCCGGACCGAGCAATTCACCGAGGTTGCCTTCGACAGCGACCGCCCCGAGGGCGCGATCGTCGCCGCCACCGTGACCGGCCATACCGGCACGCAGCTCACCGCCACCTGAAAGCCACGTCGCGATGCACCCCAACCCTGCCTTTCGCAAGGCCGACACGGCCCTGAACATCGCCTTTGCCCGCGACCAGGGCTTTGGCCTCCTGGCCGTGACCACCGACGATGCGCCGCTCGTCAGCCATATCCCGTTTCTGCTTTCAGAGGACGGCACGCGGGCCGAGTTCCATCTCGTGCGCTCGAACCCCATCGCGCGGCTTATCGCGACACCCCATCGTGCCCGGCTCGCGGTGCAGGGGCCACACTCCTATGTCTCGCCCGATTGGTATGGCGTGGACGATCAGGTGCCCACGTGGAACTATGTCGCCGTGCACCTTGTGGGCGACATCACCTTGCAGCCGCAGGAGCGGATGCGCGACCTGCTCGACCGGCAGTCGGCGCAGTTCGAGGCGCGGCTCGCGCCCAAGCCGGAATGGCGGGCGGACAAGATGACTCCAGAGGTGCTTGACCGGATGATGCGCCAGATCGTGCCCTGCGAGATGCGAATCGACGAGATCGCAGGCACCTGGAAGCTGGGCCAGAACAAGCCGGACGACGTGCGCCTGCGCGCCGCCGACCCGCTGGAGGCGGCAGGGCTGGGACAGGAGGTGGCAACGCTCGCCCGGCTGATGCGCGCGCGCCCGTCGTGAGGCGGCCACCCGGTTCAACGTGACGCGTCAGCCGATCCCCGAAGAGTCCTGCACCCCGCCCTGTAGGCGCCCCTCCAGCGACGCCGCCAGCAGCGTACGCGCATACTCGGTACGCGGTTCGGTAAAGAGCGCCTCGGCTGTGCCCGCCTCGACCACGTCGCCCTCCTTCATCACCAGCACCCGGTGGCTCATCGCGCGCACTACCGCGAGATCGTGACTGATGAACAGGTAGGCCAGCCCGTATTTCACCTGAAGATCGCGCAGCAGGTCCACGATCTGCACCTGCACCGTCATGTCAAGCGCACTGGTCGGTTCGTCCAACACCACCAGTTTCGGCCGCAGGATCATGGCCCGCGCGATCGCGATCCTTTGGCGCTGCCCGCCAGAGAACTCGTGCGGGTAGCGGTCCATCGCCACCGGGTCGAGCCCCACCTCCGCCATTACCTCGGCCACCAGATCCCGCTCTGGCCGCCCGCCGGGGTTGCCGTGCACGCCCAGCCCCTCGGCGATGATCTGCGCGCAGCTCATCCGCGGGCTGAGGCTGCCGAACGGGTCCTGGAATACGATCTGCATCTCGGCCCGACGTTTGCGCAACTCTCGCGTTGACCAGCCATGCACATCTTCGCCCGCGAAGCGGATACCGCCCTGCGACGCGATGAGTCGCATGATCGCCAGCGCGAGCGTGGTCTTGCCCGACCCCGATTCGCCCACGATCCCCAGCGTCTCGCCCGCGCGCACGCTTAGAGTGGCGTCATTCACGGCCTTCACATGGCCCACCGTGCGCTTCAGAAACCCCTTCTGGATCGGGAACCAGACGCGCAGGCCCTCGGTTTCGGCCACCACCTGCGCGCCCTCGGGCACCGGCGCGGGCACGCCCACCGCCTGCGCGCCCAGCAGCTTGCGGGTGTAGGGATGCTGTGGCGCGTCAAAGACCTGTTCGAGCGTCCCCGCCTCGACGATCTCGCCATCCTTCATCACGCAGACCCGGTCGGCGATACGCCGCACGATACCGAGGTCATGGGTGATGAACAAAAGACCCATCCCCTCGTCGCGCTTGAGGTTAGCCAAAAGCTCGAGAATCTGAGCCTGGATGGTCACGTCGAGCGCCGTCGTCGGCTCGTCCGCGATCAGGATATCGGGCTTGTTGGCAAGCGCCATTGCGATCATCACCCGTTGCCGCTGCCCGCCCGACAATTGATGCGGGTAGGCCCCCAGACGGCTCGCCGCCTCGCGGATACCGACCCGCTCCAGCAGATCCACGATGCGCTCCCGCGCCGCCTCGCCGGTCAGCCCCTGGTGCAACTCCAGGCTCTCGCGCAACTGTTTCTCCAGCGTGTGCAGGGGGTTGAGGCTGGTCATCGGCTCCTGGAAGATGAAGCTGATATCGTTGCCGCGCACCTGCCGAAGGCGCCGCTCATCCGCGCCGATCATCTCCTGGCCATCATAGGTAACGCTGCCCGTCACCTCCGCCGATGACCCCAGGAGCGATACCGTGGACAGCGCGGTGACCGACTTGCCCGAGCCGCTCTCGCCCACGATCGCAACCGTCTCGCCCCGGTCCACCGAGAACGACACACCGCGCACGGCGGGCACCACCTGCCCGTCCTGCCGGAACCCGACGCTCAGATCGCGAACCTCCAGCACGCTCATTGAAAGGTCTTTCTCGGATCGAACGCGTCGCGCACGCCCTCGAAGATGAAAACGAGCAGCGACAGCATTATTGCAAAGGCAAAGAACGCGGTGAACGCAAGCCACGGCGCCTGCAGGTTCTGCTTGGCCTGAAGCGTCAATTCACCAAGCGAGGGCGAAGACGACGGCAGCCCGAAGCCGAGGAAATCAAGCCCTGCCAAGAGCGAAATCGTCCCGGTGATGACGAAGGGCAGCATCGTCAGTGTCGCCACCATCGCGTTGGGCAGCATGTGGCGGAACATGATGGTGATGTTGCCCACCCCCAGCGCCTTGGCCGCGCGCACGTATTCGAGGTTGCGCGCGCGCAGGAACTCGGCGCGCACCACGCCCACCAGCGCCATCCAGCCGAACAGCACGGTGATGACCACCAATAGCCAGAAACTTCGCGGCAGGATCGCGAACAGGATGATGATGACGTATAGCTGCGGCGTGGAGGCCCATATCTCGATGATGCGCTGAAAGAACAGATCGGTCTTGCCCCCGAAATACCCCTGCACCGCTCCGGCAAAGATGCCGATGACCGAGGACAGAAACGTCACGATCAGCGTGAACATCACCGACAGCCTGAAGCCATATAGCACCCGCGCCAGCACGTCGCGCTTGGTGTCGTCGGTGCCCAGCCAGTTCTGCTCGTTGGGCGGCAGCGGCGCCGCGCCGTCGCGATCCACGATCGTATCGTAGCTATAGGGGATGGGCGGCCAGATCGACCAACCCTTCACGATCTCATCACCGCCGACAACGCCATCCTGCGCGTCCGCCATCACGCCCTCCGGGTCGTCGAAACAGGTATCGAGCCCGCCGCTCGCGATCAGGCACTGCACCTCCGGGTCACGATAGATCGCCTCGGTCCGAAAATCGCCGCCGAATGCCGTCTCGGGATAGAAACGAAAGATCGGCATGTAATACTCGCCGCGATACTGCACGAGAATCGGTTTGTCATTGGCCACGAACTCGGCACAGAGCGTGATCGCGAAGATCACCGAAAAGATCACCAGCGACCAGAACGCACGCCCGTTGCGCCGGAAATTCCGCCAGCGGCGCTGGTTGAGCGGCGACAGCCGGATCACCGTGCCCCTCCTTCATCTTGCCGGAAATATTCCGGGGGAGTCGCGCCAAAGGCACGACGGGGGCAGCGCCCCCATGATGCGCCACCCATCCTCAGCCCTCCCGCTTCTCGAAGTCGATGCGCGGGTCGACCAGCACATACATCAGGTCGCTCAGCAGGCCCACCAGAAGCCCGATGAGACCAAACAGGAACAGCGTGCCGAACATCACCGGGTAGTCGCGCCCCACCGCCGCCTCGAACCCGAGCCGCCCCAGCCCGTCGAGGCTAAAGATCGTCTCGATCAGCACCGATCCGCCAAAGAAAACGCCGATGAACACGGCCGGGAACCCCGCGATCACGATCAGCATGGCGTTGCGAAACACATGGCCATAGAGCACGCGTTTCTCGCTCAGCCCCTTGGCCCGTGCGGTCATGACGTAGTGTTTCTTGATCTCGTCGAGAAAGCTGTTCTTGGTCAGCAGCGTCAGCGTGGCAAAGGCCGAAATGGTCGAGGCAAGAACCGGTAGGAAGATGTGCCACAGGTAATCGACGATCTTGCCGAAGATACTCAGCTGTTCGAAATTGTCCGAGGTCAGGCCCCTGAGCGGGAAGAGTTGGAAATAGCTGCCCCCGGCAAACAACACCAGCAGCATGATCGCGAACAGGAAGGCCGGGATCGCGTAGGCCACGATGATGACGCCGGAGGTCCAGGTGTCGAACCGCGACCCGTCGCGCACCGCCTTGGCCACGCCCAGCGGGATCGACACGATATAGGCGATCAGGGTGGACCATAGCCCCAGCGAGATCGACACCGGCATCTTCTCGAGCACGAGGTCGAGCACCTCCACCTTGCGAAAATAGCTCTCGCCGAAATCGAAACGCATGTAGTTCCACATCATGTTGAAGAACCGCTCCAGCGGCGGCTTGTCGAGGCCGAACTGTTCCTCGAGCTCGGCGATCAACTCGGGCGGCAGGCCGCGCGCGCCCAGATACTGGTCGTTGCCCCCGCCCGACAGGTCCTGCCCGGTATCGCTCCCTGACCCGGCGAAGCTCTCGAAAACGTCGCCCTGCCCCTGCATCTGCGCGATCATCTGCTCGACCGGGCCGCCGGGGACGAACTGCACCAGCGCGAAGTTGATCACCATGATGCCGAAAAGCGTCGGCACGATCAGCAACAGCCGCCGCAGGATATAGGCCCCCATCTCAGACGGCCCCCATGGCAACGACCGGCATCAAAGCGCGCCCGCGGCCCGCAGCGCTGCGGCCTTTTCCTCGTCATACCACCAGAAATCGAGCACACCGGTGGCGTAATCCGGCAACGGGTCGGGATGGGCATACTGATCCCAGTAGGCGACCCAGTTCTTGTCGAGATACCATGTCGGGATCATGAAGAACTCGTAGCGCAAGGCCCGGTCGAGCGCCATCAGCGCCACGTCCTGCTCTTCCTTTGAGGTCGATTCGAGCGCCTCGTCGATCAGCGCATCCACCAGCGGGCTGGCCAGCCCTGCCGGATTGAACAGGCTGAATTCCGCCTCGCGCGAGCCATAACGCTGATGCAGGCCGGTACCTGCCTCAAGGAAGGGGATATAGCTGTCAAAGACGATGTCATAGTCCCGGTCGCGCTCGCGGGCGGTGTATTGCGCGGCGTCGATCTTGTCGAAGCGCGCATCGACCCCCATGAGTTGCAGGTTCGAAACGAAGCTTTCGACCACCGCCGACATGGTGGCCGAGCCCGAGGCCGAAATCGGGATCTCGATGCTGAGCAATTCGCCCGTCGCATTGCGCCGCTTGCCATCGTCGCCCACTGGCCAACCCGCCTCGTCCAGGAGCCGCATCGCGCGGCGCAGGTTGCGCCGATCGTTAAGCCGGTCGGGATCGGAGGAATGCGCCCGAACCGCCGGTTCGGTCAGCATTTCCTGCGGCACCAGATCGCCCAGCGACTCCAGCAATTGCCGTTCGGCCCCCTCCGGCACGCCCTCGGCCTGCAAATGCGTGTCCTGCACAAAGGAATGCCGCTGCTTGAACAGACCATATTGCAGCGACTGGTTGGTCCATTCGAAATTGTAGCCCAGCGCGATGGCGCGGCGCACGCGCTTGTCCTTGAGCACCTCGCGCCCGAGGTTGAAGACGAAGCCCGCAGGCGTCGGCGGCAGCCCGTCGGGCAATTCGGCCTTGACGACATGGCCTTTCCTGACGGCCGGAAAATCGTAACCGGTGGCCCATGTCTTGGAATTTCCCTCGGGGCGGAAAGTGTAGATGCCCGCCTTGAACGCCTCGAAAGCGGCGTTGTCGTCGGCGAAATACTCGATACGGATACGGTCGAAATTGTGACGGCCCTTGTTGATCGGCAGATGCCAGCCCCAGTAATCGGGATTGCGCGCATAGACGATGTTGCGGTTTACCTCATAGCTCTCGACCTGGTAGGGGCCCGAGCCCGGCGCGGCCTTCAGCCGCGGCTCGTCCAGGCGCGCGCCCGTCTCCTCGTACCAGGTGCGCGGAAAGACCGGCGTGCCGCCCACCTGGTCGATCAGCGAGCGCCGCGAAATGCCCTCGGCGAACTCGAACCTCACCGTGTGATCGTCGAGCGCCTCGGCCCCCGGCACCCGCCGCCGCACCGCTTCGGCGTAAGAGCGCAGACCCTGGTCGAGAAACAGGTTGTGCGAGAACACCACGTCATGCGCCGTCACCGGTGTGCCATCGGCAAAGCGCGCCTCGGGACGCATGTGAAAGATGACCCATGTCTTGCCGCGGTCGTATTCGAGGCTCTCGGCTAGCAGGCCATAGCCCTCGTTGTAACGATCCCCGGGCAGCGGCTCGCCGGTGGCCTCCGATCCGCCCAGCAGGCTTTCGTAGACCATCCACGACAGCCGCCCGGCGCGGCCCTTGCGCGAATACGGGTTCATCGAATCGAACGTGCCGGGGGCGTAGAGTGAAATCTCGCCTCCCTTGGGCGCGTCGGGGTTCACATAGTCGAAATGCGGGTAATCGGCTGGATACTGCAGGTTGCCGAAGAAGGAATAGCCATGCGCGCGGATGATCTCTTCCTCGGTCGCGCGCGCCCGTCCTGGGCCGGTCAAATGCAAGGCACTCCCGGCCATCAACGCCCCGAGCCCCTTCAGGGCAAGGCGGCGACTGATCGGCGCGCCTGCGCGCGGCGGCATGATGTTCATGGTGTCCTCCTGTCGGTCCGCGCCGTTTCCCGCGCGTTTCAACGGCAAGCTAGGGGCCAGCCGCGCCGTGTTCAAGCGCCGAAGGGGCGCGCACATGCAAAGGGCCGCCGCCCTGCCGGGCGGCGGCCCCGAATTCCCAGCACCTTACCTCAGTTCGAGATGCTTTGAAGATAGCCGATCACGTTGGCGCGGTCCTGTTCGTCCTTGAGGCCCGGATAGCCCATCCGGTTTCCCGGTGCGAACTCGCGCGGGTTCTCCAGCCATGCGCTCAGCTTTTCCACGGTCCAGTCGCCGTCGAGCCCCTTGAGCGTGTCGGAATAGCTGAACCCTTCGACACTGGCGATGTCCCGGTTCACGACGTCGAAGAGGTGCGGGCCGACCTTGTTCTTACCGTCCTCGACCGCATGACAGGCGGCGCAGCGGCGATAGACCTTCTCACCTGCGGCAACATCCGCGGAGGCGACCATCGCGGCAAAGCCGCTTTCGCCACCGGTGTCCTCGGTGGCAGCTTCTTCGGCAGCGGCCTCTTCGGCAGCGGCCTCCTCGGCCGGGGCTTCCTCCGCAGGTGCCTCTTCGGCAGCGGCCTCCTCGGCCGGGGCTTCCTCCGCAGGTGCCTCTTCGGCAGCGGTTTCCTCGGCCGGGGCTTCCTCCGCAGGTGCCTCTTCGGCAGCGGCCTCCTCGGCAGGCGCTTCGATCGCAATATCGTCGCTACCATCGACCCCGTCGAGATACGCAATCACGTTGGCGCGATCTTCGGGCTTGCCCAGCCCGGCAAAGCCCATGCTCGTCCCGGGCGCGTAACCAGCGGGATTCTCGAGAAAGGCAAAGAGGTTCTCTGCGGTCCAGACATCCGCAGCCTCGCTCAGCGCGCCGGAATAGCCGAACCCGTCAACGCTCCCCACATCGCGACTCACCACATCATACAGATGCGGGCCGACACCGTTGGCGCCATCCTCGACCTGGTGGCAGGCCTTGCACTTGTTGAAAACGCGCTCGCCCTTGCCGGCATCGGCCTCCGCAAACAGCGCCGCGAGATCGGGGCCCTCGTCCACGGGCTCTTCGCTGGCACCCTCGTCGCCGGTATCAATGACGTAGCCCTGCGCGTGATCCTCGCCGTGGCCGCCCCCCATCGAATAAATGCTCTCGGCTGCCCAGCCTCCCAGCAAGAAGACCAGAAGGGAGCCGCAAATCGCACCCGTGGCCTTTGTAAGTGTCATCGTGTCGAACATTGGCTCGCTTCCGTTAGATCTGTCGCTTGCGCGGGTATCTATCCGCTTCCCCTACCGCTTCGCAAGGTATAGTTTCCGCGACCAAACGCCCGAAAGGGGCTTCAGGAGGGACAGGTTTTCACGATGACCGACCGCATTGCCTTTCAGGGGGAGCCTGGTGCATATTCGCATCAGGCCTGCCATGAGACCTATCCCGACATGGAGGTGCTGCCCTGCCGCACCTTCGAGGACACGATCGCGGCGGTGCGCGAGGGCACAGCACGCCTGGCGATGGTCCCGGTGGAAAATTCCACATTCGGGCGCGTGGCCGATATCCATCACCTGTTGCCCGAGTCCGGGCTGCACATCGTCGGCGAGGCCTTCGTGCGGGTGCACATCAACCTGCTCGCGCTGCCCGGCGTGCGGCTCGACCAGATCGAGAGCGCGATGAGCCATACCGTGCTTCTCGGCCAGTGCCGAGGCTTTCTCGAACGCCACGGCATCCATCGCGTGACCGGCGCCGACACCGCCGGATCGGCCCGGCAGGTCGCCGAGGAGGGCCGCCCGGAACTGGCAGCGCTGGCCAGCGAACTAGCGGGCCGGATTTACGGGCTCGACGTGATCGCCCAGCACATCGAGGATCAGGACACCAACACCACGCGCTTTCTGGTGATGGCGCGCGAACCCGATTTCTCGCCACGCGGCGAGGACGGGATGATGACGACCTTCGTCTTTCAGGTGCGCAACCTTCCCGCCGCGCTCTACAAGGCGCTTGGCGGGTTCGCCACCAATGGCGTGAACATGACCAAGCTGGAAAGCTACATGATCAACGGGTCGTTCACGGCGACACAGTTCTACGCCGATATCGAGGGGCACCCGGACGATCCCGCCGTGGCCCGCGCGCTGGATGAGCTGGATTACTTCACCTCCGACATCACCATCCTCGGCGTCTATCCCGCCGATCCGCGGCGGCACGACGGCGTCTGATTCCAGACGCACGAAACCCGGCACCGGGCCGGGTTTCGCAACTCTTGAGGGATGGCGTCACACCAGGTGCGACGCCCGGCAGCGGACAAAATAGATGATGCCACCCAGAAGTGCCCCGATCACCCAAGCATAGCCCGAAAGCTGGCCAAGCGCAGGCACCCAGACCGTCGCCACCGAAAACACCGCCGCGATGGCAAAGGCGAAGAGCGCATTGCGGTTCCAGCCGCCGGTATAGTGGTAGGTGCCGCCTTCCATATTATAGAGGTCGTCGCGCTTCAGCGCCTCCTTGCGCAGCAGGTAGTAATCCACGATCATGATGCCGTAGATCGGAGCCAGCGTCGCGCCGAGCGTGTTGACGAAACCGCTGATGCCGAACTCGCTGATAAAGCTGGTCCAGAACCCGCCGATCACGAGGGCAAAAACCGACGTGATGAGACCCGCCTTGCGAAACCCGATCTTCGACGGCGCAAGGCTCGCGATTCCGTTCACCGCCGGGATGAAATTGGCCACCAGGTTGATACCCACCGTCGCCGCGAAGAAGGTGATCGCGGCGATAACGCCCAAAAGCACGCTGTCGGTGCGCCCGACGATCTCGGTCGGGTTGATGATCTTTTCGCCATAGACAACCGCGGCACCCGCCGTGGTCAGAAGCGCCAGCGCCGAGAACAGGATCATGTTGAACGGCAGCCCCACGAGGTTGCCCACCACCATCGCGCGCTTGTCACGGGCATAGCGCGAGAAGTCGCTGAAGTTGATCATCACGGCCGCGAAATAGGCCACCATAGTGCCGATGATCGCGATGAATCCGTTGAATTCCGTGGCCCAGGTCGCGTTCGGATTGGCAAAGATCGTCTGCGCCTGCGACAGAAGCTGGCCGTCGGATTTCACCCACAGCACCGTCAGAAGGCCCATCATCACCAGGTAGACGAAAGGCCCGGCAATGTTGAGAAAGGTCTCGACCCAGTTCATTCCGCGCCAGAAAATGACAATGTGAAACGCCCAGACCAGCACGAACGAGAGCCAGTCGATGCCCGTCAGGCCCAGCACTTCGGCCCCGCCGGTGACGCCCGTCACGGACCGTATCAGCAGCGCCAGCGCGGTCGAGGCGAAATAGACCTGCACGCCGTACCAGAACACCGCCACCGTAGAGCGCAGCACCGCCGGAAGCATCGCCCCCGCCGTGCCCATGCTGGCCCGCGCGAAGACCGGATAGGGAATACCGTATCTCTCGCCCGCGGCGCCCGAGAGGTTGACGAGGAACATCACGAAAAGCCCCGCGCAGATGAGCGCGGCAAAGGCCGTCCAGCCGCTCACTCCGTAGGAAATGAACAGCGACGCCACCAGCGAATAGCCAAATAGCGATTGGATATCGTTCGCCCAGACGTTGAAGATGGCGAACCAGCTCCAGGTTTTGTCCTCTGGCGCGACGGGATCGAGCGTGTCGTCGGCCCCCTGTGCCACCTGTCCGTCGAGTGTCATGGTCTGCATGTCTTAACTCCCTGATAAGGCCGCGCGCGGCGATGTGGATGGTTGTGTCCTTTGGAATCCCGCCGTGATCGCACCTGTTATATTGCATCTGAAATGTTAGATGTTATGTTAGCAATTGATAATATGTGAATCGCGAAAGGACTTTCAAAAATTGCAGGACAATGACGTCGCCACCTTCGAGTCCTCGCCGCGCGGGACCGCGGCAGAGGGCCTGACCGAGCGGGCCCACCAGGCCCTGCTCGCGCGGTTGCGTGATGGGCGACTGTCGAGTGGCAGCTTCCTGTCCATGCCGATGCTGGTCGAAGAGCTCGGCCTGCCGATGGCCGCCACGCGCGAGGCCGTCAAGCGTGCCGAGGCGGGCGGACTGCTCGCCATCCTGCCCAAGCGCGGGATCACGGTGATGGATGCCGGGCCCGAGACGACGCGCGAATGCCTGGAGTTGCGCGCCATGTTCGATTGCGAGGGCGCGCGGCGCATCATCGAGACCGGCGCCCCCTTCCCTCTCGCTGCGCTTCGCACGGCGCATGAACACCTGCGCGACGAGGCGGCGGCAGCGATGACCGCCGATCTGCCGGGGCGCGCGATCCGTACCGACCTGTCACTGCACGACGCGCTGGCCGCCGGGCTCGGCTCTGCCCTCGCCCGCAGGCTCTATGCCGAGAACCGCGACCGGATCGCGGTGATCCAGAACACGCGGCCCTTTCTCGCCGACCGGGTCGCCTCTGCCATGCGCGAGCATCTCGCGATCCTCGACGCGATCGACGCCGCCGACACGGCCCGCGCGGCGCACGAAATCCGCGAGCACCTGCGCCACACGCTGCGCTGGTGGGGTATCTATCCCGAGTGACCCGTCCGCTCAGGCGGTGCGCTTGTGGCGATTCTCGACGTCCATCGCGTATTCCGCGAGCCGCAGGTTGAACCGCTTGGACAGGTTGCCCTTCGCCAGCTTCATGGACTGGATCATCAGTCGACCCGCCAGGTTGCGCGGCGTAATGCCCAGATCAACGCTGAGCCGCGTGCGGGCGCGCGACAAAGAAACGAGTTCGACCCGCATCAGCGCTTCAACTGTGGCCGCCTCGGCCCCGAGAACGATCCCGTTTGGCGGATCGAGCTCGCATAGTCGCAGAGAAAGGTCGCGCATCCGTCCTCGCAGCTTGAACCGCGACTGCCAGGTCATGCCGACACCCGGCTCCGCCATCGTATCGGTGCGCTGCACGTCCGCGCCGCGACGCATGGCCCCGCGCTCGAACCGCTTGAAATCCGTGATCTCGGCAAACACCTGATCGATCGGTGCCTCGATGTCTTCCCTGCCTTTGAACTGCATTCTCACCCTGCCCTTGACGCGCCTGCCGTTACCGCGCCGCGTGACAGTCTCGCTTCAATCGAGCCTGTCGGCAAGCCAGTTCTTGAGCAGGAAATGCGCCACCGCGCCCTCGCGGGCGGGCAACAGCTGCGGGTGCTCTCCGGCAAAGGCTGCCAGCATTTCCTCGCGGCTCATCCAGCGCGCGTCCGCGATCTCATAGGGGTCGATGGCAATCTCGCGGCTCAGGGCCTCTCCGCGACAGCCCAGCATCAGCGACGCCGGGAATGGCCACGGCTGGCTGGCAAGATAGTCCACCCGGCCCACGCGCACGCCCGCCTCCTCCCAGACTTCGCGGCGCACCGCGGCCTCGACCGTCTCGCCGGGCTCGATAAACCCCGCAAGCAGCGAATACATCCCCTCCGGCCAGCCGGGCGAACGCCCCATCAGCACGGCATTACCAAGGGTCACCAGCATGATCGCCACCGGGTCGGTGCGCGGAAAATGCTGCGCGCCGCAATCATCGCAAGCCCGCTGCCAGCCCGCCCGGATCATTCGGCTCTTCGCACCGCAACGGGCGCAATGGCGATGGCTTTCGTGCCAGCCAAAGATCGCCTTGGCGGTGGCCGCGATCTCGGCGTCGCGCGGCGAGAGCCGGGACATCACGCGGCGCAATTCGGCAAACACAGTGCCTTCGGGCAGGTCGGGATGCACCTGCTCCGTGGCGTCGAGAAAACTGTCGAGCTGTTCCGGATCGAGGCCCGGCGGCACCCATGCCGAGATGTCGAAGGCAAAGAGCGGCTCACCGCCGTCGTCGCGCCCAATCAGGATCGGCGGCACCTTGTAGCGCGCCAGCACCGGATGATCGCAGCGCAGCAGCGCCAACCCATCGCGCCCCTCGCCCGCCAGCAGCGGCTTGCCGCGCCACAGCACCGCAGCCTGCGCACGACCAGCCGCCAACGCCGCGTCGAGCGTGGCGCTGTCCCCGCGCAGATCATCCGCCCGATCAAACCCCGAGCCGCCGAATGTCACATCTTCCGCGCACCGCATCCCTGCCTCCTTCGCCCCGGCCCCTTACTGTCACCGGCAAGGGCCGGGGGGCAAGCCGGGAGATCACGCGTGCACACGAATCCGAGAAGATCAACCAATTCAATCTTTGCGGTATTGTGCCGCCATTTACACACCATAAGATAAAACAAGCATCATCCGTGCTACGCAGAGGCTCGGCACACCCGTTTATTCTTCCAACGAGACGTTCGCATTGTTCCAACCGCTCACAGCCCCCGACCCACAAATCCAGGGCCACCCCGAGACCACGCTGCGGATTCTCGCCACCTCGGACGTACACGGCCACCTCCTGCCATACGATTATTTCAATGGCAAAACGGATGCCGGACAAGGCCTCGCTCGGCTGGCGACACTCGTCCATCGGGCGCGGGCCGAGATGGGCGAGGACAATTGCCTGTTGCTCGACAACGGCGATTTCCTGCAAGGCACGGCACTCACCGACCTGACCGCCCGACCCGGACATGGCTGGCGCGGGCACCACCCCGTGGTCCGCGCCATGAACCACATGCACTATGACGCCGCGACGCTCGGCAATCACGAATTCAACTTCGGTATCGACTGGCTCGAAACCACCCTGACGCAGGCCCGGTTTCCGGTGATCTGCGCCAATGCCGTGCGCGCCCTCGGGGCCACGCCGCGGCACGACACCCCGTTCCTGCCACCCTTCACCATCCTGCACCGCACCCTGCAAGACCGCGACGGGATCGCGCGCAACCTGCGCATCGGGGTGATCGGCCTCACCCCGCCGCAGGCCACCACTTGGGATCACGGCCATCTCACGGGGCGGCTGGCGCTGCGCGACATGGTCGAGACCGCCCGCGCCTGGCTCCCCGCGATCCGGCGCGCCGGGGCCGACGTGGTGATCGCGCTCGCCCATACCGGGATCGACGCAGGGCCAGACCGGCCGATGATGGAGAACGCGGCGCGCGCGCTGGCGCGCCTGCCCGGCCTCGACGCGCTTATCGCCGGACACAGCCACCGCCGTTTTCCCGACCCCGGCCACCGGGAAACACCCGGCGCCGATATCGGGGCCGGCACGCTGCACGGCACGCCTTGCGTCAAACCCGGATTTGCCGCCTCGCATCTCGGGATGATCGACCTGCACCTCGCGCGCACCCGCAATGGCTGGCACGTCACCGGGCACCGCACCACACTGCACGCCGCCAGCACGGTCGCGCCCTGCCCTCAACTCGGGCGAAGCCTGGCGCGCGCCCATGCCCATACGCTGCGGTTGACTCGCCGCCCACTCGGTGAAATCCGCGCGCCGCTGCACAGTTATCTCGCGCTTGCGCGCGACGATCCCGGCCTCGCGCTTGTCAACGCCGCCCAGCGCGCCGCCCTCGTCGCCGCGCTCAAGGGCACCGCCCATGCCGGGTTACCGGTCCTGTCGGCCTCGGCTCCGTTCAAGACCGGCGGACGCGGCGGCCCGGGCCACTATACAGATATTCCCGCAGGCCCCTTGCGCCTGCGCCATCTCGCCGATCTCTACGGCTTTCCCAACACGCTTTGCGGCCTGTGTGTCACCGGGGCCATGCTGCGCGACTGGCTCGAACGCGCGGCGATCTGCTTCAACCGGATCGCGCCGGGGGTGGCAGATCAGCCGCTCCGGAATGCGAATGTCCCGGGCCATGTGTTCGACGTGATAGACGGGCTTGGCTACACCATAGACCTCGCGGCGCCGGCGCGCTACGACCTCTCGGGCACGCTCATCGCCCCCGACGCGCGACGCATCCGCGACCTGACCCATGACGGTCGCCCGGTGCGCGACGCGGATCGCTTCGTCATCGCCACCAATTCCTACCGCGCATGGGGCGGCGGCCCATTCGAGGCAATGGCCGGGCACGCGCTCGTTCACAGCGCCGAGCGTCCCATCCGCGAGATCCTCGCTGGCCATGTCGCCGCGACCGGCGTTGTCGCGCCCGCGCCACGGAAAACGTGGCGCTTCGCCCCCATGCCGCCCAATACCTCGGTCCTGTTCGTCACCGGCCCGGGGCTGCGCGCCTATCCTTCCGATATCGCCGCGCTCGGTGCCGAGGATATCGGAATGGATGACAGGGGTTTCCTGAACCTGCGCCTGCCGCTCGACAGCACGCACACCCTTGCGAATCCGCGCGCGCACGCCTATATCCGGGACCGAGAGGTTGGCGCGGGCAGGCACCTCGCCAACCCGGTCAGATCCGGAAGGAAGCAGCCGTAACGAGCCTCGCTTGGGTCGTTGTCAGCCTCTCACCCTTTTCCCTCAGCACCAGCCTTGGCCCAGGCCAACTGCGCCTCGGTCTCGACCGCGCAGGGCCTCACCGCGCGCAGCCGGGCCAAGGCCGCCCCCGGCGTCTCACCCGCCTCCACCATGAGCCGCAGCACCGCCATGCCCGAGCGCCCGCACCCGCCCCGGCAATGCACCAGCACCCGGCCGCCTCCGGCCAGCGCCGCCAACGCGTCGGCCCGCGCCCGCGCCCAATTTCCCGCCTGCGCCGCGTCCGGCACACCGAAATCCGCGACCGGCACGCCGATCCATCGCGCGCCCGATGCGTGTACATCGAACGCCAGTCCGCCCGCCCCCGCGGCAACCATCTCTGCTTCGGTCGTCAGCGAGATCACCAGCGCCGGGCGCCAGTCCCGCAGATGCGCCATATCGGCGCCATAGGCCCCGCCCACACCCGGCACCGGCGCCAGCGCCAGCGTGCCTCCGCCCACGTGCAAGGCATGGATGACAAAGCCACTCATGGCATACTCCCCCTCACCGGAGTTTCTGCAACCCACGGCAAAAAGCAAGGTGGACGCGTCCCCGGCCGGGCCTTACCCTGAGCCCGTCATCCGAATCCGGCAGGTGCCCCGCATGTCCCCAACCCCCGATACCGGCTACCAGGTCCTCGCGCGGAAATACCGCCCCGAGACCTTTGCCGATCTCGTCGGGCAGGACGCGATGGTGCGCACGCTGAAAAACGCGTTCCAGGCCGACCGCATCGCGCAGGCCTTCATCATGACCGGCATCCGCGGCACCGGCAAGACGACCACGGCGCGCATCATTGCCAAGGGGATGAACTGCATCGGCCTGGATGGCAACGGCAGCCCGACGACCGACCCTTGCGGGCAATGCGAGCATTGCGTGGCGATCATGGAGGGGCGCCATGTCGACGTGCTCGAGATGGACGCGGCCAGCCGTACCGGCGTGGGCGACATCCGCGACATCATCGAGAGCGTGCATTACCGCGCCGCCTCGGCCCGCTACAAGATCTACATCATCGACGAGGTGCACATGCTCAGCACCTCGGCCTTCAACGCGCTGCTCAAGACGCTCGAGGAGCCGCCAGCGCATGTGAAATTCATTTTCGCCACCACCGAGATACGCAAGGTGCCGGTCACCGTGCTGTCGCGCTGCCAGCGGTTCGATCTGCGCCGGATCGAGCCCGAGGCGATGATCGGCCTGTTGCACCGGATCGCCGACACCGAAGATGCACAGATCACCGACGAAGCGCTCGCCCTCATCACCCGCGCCGCAGAAGGCTCGGCCCGCGATGCCACCTCGCTGCTCGATCAGGCGATCAGCCACGGCGCCGGCGAAACGACCGCCGACCAGGTCCGCGCCATGCTGGGGCTGGCCGATCGGGGCCGGGTGCTCGACCTGTTCGACATGATCCTGCGCGGCGACGCGGCGGGCGCGCTGTCAGAGCTCAGCGCACAGTATGCCGAAGGGGCCGACCCGCTCGCCGTAATGCGCGACCTGTCAGAGATCACGCACTGGATTTCCGTGGTCAAGATCACACCGGACGCCGCCGACGACCCCACCATCGGCCCTGACGAGCGCGCCCGCGGGCAGGAGATGGCGGCAAAGCTGCCGATGCGCGTTCTCACCCGCATGTGGCAGATGCTCTTGAAGGCGCTCGACGAGGTGGCCGAGGCCCCGAACGCGATGATGGCGGCCGAGATGGCCGTAATCCGGCTCACCCACGTGGCCGACCTGCCCACGCCCGAGGATCTCGTACGCCGCCTGTCGGACGGCCCGACCCCGGCCCCGGGCGGTGGCGGCGGTGCACGCCCGCAGGCGCAGGGCCAGGGCGAACCAGCGCAGGGCACCCCGCTGCCCCACCCCACCCATGCCGCACCGCAAGGCCCGCGCGCGCACGGCGGCGGGCAGGTGACGGCCCGCGCGCCAGAGACGCAGGAGGCGCTTGCCGGATACCCCAGCTTCGAGCATGTGCTCGAGCTCATCCGCGCCCATCGCGACGCGAAGCTGCTGATCGAGGTCGAAGGCTGCCTGCGCCTCGCCGCCTATCGTCCAGGGCGGATCGAATTCACCCCCACCCCGGACGCACCCGCCGATCTCGCGCAGCGGCTTGGCAGCGCGCTGCAACGCTGGACCGGCGCACGATGGGCGGTGAGCCTCACGAATTCCGCCACCACCCCCACCCTGCGCGAGGCCCGCGAGGCAGAGGAGAACGCGCTCCGAGAGGAGGCGCGCGACCACCCGCTGGTCAAGGCGGTGTTCGCGGCCTTCCCCGGCGCGAGCATCACCGGCATCCGCACCGCCGAGGAAATCACCACCGAGGCCGGCGCAGAGGCGTTGCCCGAGGTCGAGGACGAATGGGATCCGTTCGAAGAGGATTGACCTGACTGCTTGTCCGTGGCCTTTCGCGCACCGATATGGTTCAAGACGACTTCTATTACTCCGGCCCGCCCGCACGCGGGCCCCGATCCAGAGGAGATCACATCATGTTCAAGGGTTTGGGCCAGATGGGCGATATGGCCAAGATGATGAAGGCCGCGCAGGAAATGCAGGAGAAGATGGCCGCGCTGCAGGAAGAGATGCACACCATCATGGCCGAGGGCGAAAGCGGCGCGGGCCTCGTCAAGGCGACATGCACGGCCAAGGGCGAGCTGAAATCCCTCGACATCGACCCCTCGATCTTCAACGCCGATGACAAGGAAGTGGTCGAGGACCTGATCCTCGCCGCGATCAAGGATGCGCAATCCAAGGCCAGCGAGCGCGCACAAGAGGAGATGGGCAAGATCACCGAGGGCATGGGCCTGCCCAAGGACATGAAGCTGCCGTTCTGACACGCGATCTTCATCTTTCCAGCAATACTCTCGCGCGACAGGCACCCGCCATCGAAACGGATCCGACGATTGAGCAGCACCCGAGACATAGACGCCCTCATCGACATGATGGCACGCCTGCCCGGCCTCGGGCCGCGCTCGGCGCGGCGCGCGGTGCTGCACATGATCCGCAAGCGCACACTGTTGCTCACCCCGCTGGCGGACCTCATGCAGACCGTCGCCGCCACTGCGCGTGAATGCGCACGCTGCGGCAATATCGGCACCACCGAGATTTGCGACATCTGTGCCTCGCCGAAACGCGCGAAAGGTCAGATCTGCGTGGTCGAGGACGTGGCCGACCTGTGGGCGATGGAACGCGGGCAGGCGTTTCGCGGGCGCTATCATGTGCTGGGCGGCACGCTCTCCGCGCTCGATCAGGTGGGGCCGGAAGCCCTGCGCATCCCGCAACTCGTGGCGCGCGTAGCCGAGGAGGAAGTGACCGAGGTGATTCTCGCGCTCAACGCCACCATGGATGGGCAAACCACCGCCCATTACATCGCCGATCAGCTTGACGGCACAGTGACGCTCACATCGCTCGCACAGGGTGTTCCCATCGGCGGCGAACTGGATTATCTCGACGACGGAACGATCGGCGCGGCGTTCGCGGCGCGCAAGTCGATCTAGACACCATCACCGCGGCATCCCCTGCCGCCTGCTATCCGATAGGCCGCCATGACCCCGCTGGCTCTCGCTACCAGTTATCTTCTGTTTCTCAATCTCGTGACCTTCGGACTGTTCTGGTGGGACAAGCAATGCGCCATTCACCGGCGCTGGCGCGTGCCCGAGAGCACGCTACTGACGCTGTGTCTCGTGGGCGGCGCGTTCGGGGCCAAGACCGGGCAGGGCGTGTTCCGCCACAAGACCCGCAAGGAGCCGTTCCGCACCTCGCTCAACGCCATCATCGTGCTGCATATCGGCATGGTGTCGGCGCTGGTCCTGCCGGATTTCCGGGCCTCGGTCGTGACCGTGCTGAGGGATGCCTCGAGCGCGCTATTCGGCTGAGCAGCGCCCACCCGCGCCGACCCTCAGGCGCGCTCGACCAGCACCGACCCCACCGAATAGCCCGCCCCGAACGAACAGATCAGCCCCTTGTCGCCAGGGTTGAGATCGTCGGAATACTGCGAGAACGCGATGATCGAGCCGGCCGAGGACGTGTTGGCGTAATCCTGCAGGATGTTGGGCTGCTCGGTCGGATCGGGTACGCGCCCCATCACCTTGCGACCGATGAAATCGTTCATCGTCTTGTTAGCCTGGTGCAGCCATAGCCGCCGCAGATCGCCCGACGCCACCCCCACCGCGTCGAGATGCTCCGCGATATGCCCTGAGACGAGCGGCAGCACCTCCTTGAAAACGCGGCGCCCCTCCTGAACGAAAAGCATGTCGCGCCGGTCCTCCATGTGGCCGGGCCGGGTGCGTCGCAGAAAGCCGTTATTGTTGCGGATGTTGTTGGAGAATTTCGTGGCGCAGCGGGTCGAGAGGATGCGGAAATGCGTAGCCCTCGCCTCTTCCGCCGCCTCGATCACCAGCGCCGTGCACACGTCGCCAAAGATGAAATGACAGTCCCGGTCACGCCATTCCAGATGCCCCGAACATATCTCGGGGCTGACCACCAGCGCGCGCCGCGCGCTGCCTGCGCGGATCATGTCCGCCGCCGCCTGGATGCCGAAGGTGGCCGAAGAACACGCCACGTTCATGTCGAAGGCAAAGCCGCCCGCGCCGAGCGTCTCCTGTATCTCGATGGCGATGGCCGGATAGGGCCGCTCGTGGTTCGACGCGGCACAGATCACCAGGTCGATTTCGCCCGCCTCGCGCCCCGCCTTCGCCAGCGCCGTCCCGCAAGCCTCCAGCGCGATCTCGGTCATGATCCCCGGCTCGTCATCGCTGCGCTCCCGCAGGATCGGGTGCATCACGTCCGGGTCGAGCACCCCTGCCTTGTCCATGACATGCCGACGCTCGATCCCCGAGGCATTGAGAATGAACTCGGGCGAAGACGGCGCCTTGGCCTCTACCTCCCCGGCTGCGATCGCATCGGCGTGGGCCGCATTGAACGCCTCGGCATGGGCATTGTAGGCCGCCACCAGTTCCTCGTTGCTGATGACCTGCGGCGGCGTGAACACGCCCGATCCCGTGATCGCGGGCTGCACCATGAACCTCTCCCCCAGGGTTTTCCGCCAGATCAACGCAGCCGCGCGCCAAGGTCAAGCGCGACGTCGCGCAAGACCACCCGGATTCACCTTTCCCGAAATACTCAATTCACCGGGTTGGGCGGGTCTTCTCCGGCAAAAAAGGCGCGCAGGTTCTCCACTGCCAGCAGCCCCATCGCCTCCCGCACCTCCAATGCGGCGGTGCCCAGATGCGGCAGCAGCGTCACGTTCTCCATCTTGCGCAGCACCTCGGGCACCTCGGGCTCGCGCTCGTAGACATCGAGCCCCGCGCCCGAAATGCGCCGCTCGCGCAGCGCGTCGATCAGCGCCGCCTCGTCAACCACGTCGCCGCGTGCGATGTTGATTAGATGCGCCGTGGGCTTCATCGCCGCCAGCACCTCCGGCCCGATGATTTTCCGCGTCTCGGCTCCACCCGGCACCGCGGCCACGAGGAAATCGGCTTCTGAGGCCAGCGCCTCGATACTCTCCACCTGCCGCGACGGGATATCCACCGCCTTGGCAGAGCGGTTGTAATAGAGCACCTCCATGCCGAAACCGTGATGGCAGCGCCGTGCAATGGCCTGCCCGATGCGCCCCATGCCAACGATCCCAACCGTCTTGCCGGTGACATGGGTGCCCAGCATCTGCGTCGGGTTCCAGCCGGTCCAGCGGCCCGCGCGCAGCATCCGCTCGCCCTCGCCCGCTCGGCGCGCGCTCATCAGGATCAGCATCATCGCGATATCGGCGGTGGCATCGGTCACGGCGCCCGGCGTGTTGGTGACGGCAATCCCCGCGGCGCGCGCGGCGGCCACGTCGATATGATTGTAGCCCACCCCGAAATTGGCAACAATCCGGCAGCGGCTTCCCTCCGCGTCCTCGAACACCTCCGCCGAGAACATGTCGCCCAACGTCGGCAGGATTCCGTCATAGAGCGCCAGCGCACCCCGCATCTGCCCGGGCTTGAGGGGCGTGTTTTCCTCGCGCATCTCAACATCGAAATGCGTCTCTGCCTCGGCCACCACCCGCGCGGGCATGGGACGTGTAATGAGAATCCGTTTCAATGCAGCCTCCCGCCTTCGGGCACGTCCTTGTCCGGCGCGATCAGCACTACTTCGCCCGCGGCATCGCTCAGCCCCAGCACCAACACCTCCGAGACAAACTTGCCGATCTGCCGCGGCGGGAAATTGACCACCGCCAGCACCTGCCGCCCGACGAGCGCGTCGGGCGTGTAATGCGCCGTGATCTGCGCGCTCGATTTCTTCTCGCCGATCTCCGCGCCGAAATCGACCCAGAGCTTGATCGCGGGCTTGCGCGCCTCCGGATAGGGCTCGGCACGGGTGACGCGGCCCACCCGGATATCAACCTTGAGAAAATCGTCGAAACTGATCTCAGCCATCACGTAGCTCACGCGAGCGGTCGGCAGCGGCGGCGACCGTGCGCGCCATCAGCGGCGGCAGGCCGGTGGCCTCGTCCATCAGCACTTCCAGCCCCGCTTGCGTGGTGCCATTGGGGCTTGTCACGTTCTTGCGCAGCTCTGCGGGCGTCTCGTCGGCGGCCTCGGCCAGCGCACCGGCACCTGCGACGGTGGCCTGTGCCAGTTGCATCGCCAGCGCAGGGGCCAGCCCCTGCGCCTCGCCCGCCCGCGCCATGCACTCGATCATGTGAAACACGTAGGCTGGTCCCGAGCCCGACAGCCCGGTGACCGCGTCCATCTGATCCTCGCTCTCCAGCCGCACCACCTGTCCCACCGCCCTGAGCAGCGTCTCGGTCGCGTCCAGATGCGCGGGCGTGGCGTGGGCGTTGCCGATGATCGCGGTAATCCCGCGCCCCACCGCAGCGGGGGTGTTGGGCATGGCGCGCACGATCGGCGTGGCCGCGCCCAGCATCTCCTCGCAGGTGGCAATGGTGGTGCCGGCGGCCACCGACACGAACAGCGTCGCGCCGTTGCCATAGCCCTTGAGCGTTGGCAGCGCCTCGGCCATCATCTGCGGCTTGACCGCGATCAGCACCACGCCCGGGTCGGGCGGCAATTCGGCGTTGACGTTCACACCCGCCGCGCCCAGCCACTCCGCCGGGTGCGGATCGACAACGTGCACCGCGCCCGCATCCAACCCGCCATCGAGCCAGCCCTTCAGCATCGCGCCGCCCATCTTGCCGCAGCCAAGAAGCACGAGGCCCCGCTCGCCGATCTCTTCCTTCGTCATGAACCCCTCCCGCGCCGTCTCGTTGCGGGCCGAGGTTTACGCGCGACCGTAGGCCTCTGCAATGGCGACCTGCATCGCGTCCTTCGGGCTGTTGTCGCCCCAGATCGCCAGTTGAAAGGCCGGATAATAGCGCTCGGCGCTCATCACCGCCGCGCCCAGCAGCGTGTCGATCTGCTCTGCCGTCGCCCCCGGCGCGCCCGCCATGACCAATCCATAGCGCCACACCATGAGTTTCTGCTCGTCCCACCAGGTGAATGCGCCCGACCAGCACTGATCGTTGACCAGATTGAGCATCTCGTAAAGCACCGGCAGGCGCTCTTCGGGGGGCTCCATCTCGAAGGTACAGACCATGCGCAGCGTCTCGTCATGGCCCGACCATGCGAGCGTGATGGAATAAGTGCGCCACTGCCCCTCGATCGCCATCGCGATTTGATCGTCACCGATGCGGTCGAATTCCCAGTCGTGATGTTCTGCTATGTGCTCGACAAGGTCGATGGGATGAAGATCCGCGCTCAGATCATGCTCGGAAAGTGCCATGGCGCCGCCTCATATGCTGTAGCGCGGGGGTGGCCTTGCACCCCAAACGCTAGGTGCCTGCTCTACGGGCGGAGGTGCATCCAACCGCCCATACAATATATGGTGCGGCCATATTCATGGGCTGTAAAGCAATTTGTTGGGGATATCCGCAATAAGTTGTTGAGGCAGGAGGGGTGGCCTCAAGATGCAGACCACCGCCGCCGCCCTTGCCCGACGCCCCGATAGGCCCTAAAGCGCGGGCCATGACCGACACAGCCGACGATATCCATCCACTCTTCCACGGCGCTCCCGCCAGCACCGAATTCCGCAAGCTGCGCAAGCGCATCGTGCGCGAGGTGCGCGAGGCGGTGGAGCAATACGGCATGGTCGAGAAGGGGGCTCGCTGGCTTGTCTGCCTCTCGGGCGGCAAGGACAGCTACACCCTGCTTGCCGTGCTGCACGAGCTGCAATGGCGGGGCCTGCTACCGGTCGACCTGCTCGCCTGCAATCTCGATCAGGGGCAGCCCGGATTTCCCGCCACGGTCCTGCCCGAGTTCCTCAAAGCACGCGGCGTGCCCCACCGGATCGAGTATCAGGACACCTATTCCATCGTCATGGACAAGGTGCCGCAAGGGCGCACCTATTGCGCGCTATGCTCCCGTCTGCGCAGGGGAAATCTATACCGCATCGCCCGCGAAGAGGGCTGCTCGGCGGTGGTGCTCGGCCATCACCGCGACGACATCCTCGAGACCTTCTTCATGAACCTCTTCCATGGCGGGCGGCTCGCCACCATGCCGCCCAAGCTCATCAACGAAGAGGGCGACCTGTTTCTCTACCGCCCCCTCGCCCACGTGGCCGAGGCCGATTGCGAGCGGTTCGCGCGGGCGATGGACTACCCGATCATTCCCTGCGACCTGTGTGGGTCGCAGGACGGGCTTCAGCGTCAGCAGGTCAAGCGCCTGCTCGACGAGTGGGAGGCCAACCATCCGGGTCGGCGGCAAAAGATGTTCCGCGCGCTGATGAATGCCCGCCCCTCGCACCTGCTCGACCCGGCGTTGTTCGATTTCGCCGGGCTGACCCGCGACCCCCTAAAATCCGAGACAAAAGAGCCGGCGGTGCCAACCCTCCGTTAACCGCGCGCGCCTAGGCTGCGCCCCTGTTGACGGAGATTGCCATGCACCAGGCTCGATACGCCCTGCGAAGCGCGCTGGCCGCCATGCGCGGGCCGCAAATCGCGATCCTCGCGCTGGCGCTGGGGCTGGCCTTCGTGTGGTTCGGCCCCGCCGCGCTGGCGCTCGGCCTGCCCTTCGCCCTGGTGCTGTTCCCGCGCAAGACCGCCACCCACGGCAGCGGGCGGCGCCGTCGTGTCACGCCCGGTCAGATGGCGGAAATGGCTGCGGCCCTCGATCGCCGCCTGCGCACCACCCGGCGCGCGCACCACCCGGTGCTGTGCGTCACGCTCGAGATTGCGGGCTTCGACGGGGTACGGGACACGTTGGGTGAACGGCTGGTAACCACCTGCCTCGACCACCTCTCCCATCGACTTCGGCGCGAGGATGCACTGTTCGACCTGGGCTGCGGGCAGTTCGGCGTGATCCCCGGCGGCGCGCGGGGGATGGACACCGCAGCGGCCCAACGCCTCGCCGCCCGGCTTCAGGCTCATGCCGCGGCGTGCCTGTCCGGCTTCCAACGGGACGAGGGGCTCGCCGTCGCGTCCGGCTTCTGCCTGGAGCCACAGCCGGGCACACGCAGCGGGCGGGCGATGATCGCCGATAGCCTCGCCGCCATCCGTCCATGAAGGCGGCTGAACGCTGGTACGAGGGACGGGCGCGTGGGGCCGCTCACGCGTGCGGCGCCGCTACCGCCGCATATCCCGACCGATACCGCCCGGGTCACCACCCGATCCCGGAATCCGCTTGACCTTTGGGGCCTCACTCTGTTGAACGCCCCAAGGCAAATAAATGACGGACGGGTCCCGGCGATGGACGATCAGAACAAGAATCTCATTTTCGCGACGGCGCTCAGCTTTCTCGTGATCCTCGTCTGGTTCGTGATGTTCCCGCCGCCGGAGCCCGCGCCCACCGATCCCAACGCCCCCACCGCCGAGTCGCAAGCCGAGGATCCGCTCGCCCCCACGCCGAGCGCCGATCCCGCCGCCAACAATGACGCAACAGCCGCGACTGGGACCGGTGCCGCCGCGGAGGCCGCCGCCGATGTGCCGCGCGTCGCCATCGACACACCGAGCCTCGTCGGCTCGATCTCGCTAAAGGGCGGGCGCATCGACGAGTTGTCGCTCAAGGACTACCGCGAGACGATCGACCCCGAATCCCCGGTCGTCCGCCTGCTCACGCCGCTGGGCAGCGACACGCCCTATTACGCGCTGCACGGATGGGCCCCTGGCGCCGGACTGGCGCCAGATCAGGTGCCCGGGCCGAACACGCTCTGGCAGGTCGAGAGCGGCGGCACGCTCAGCCCCGGCGCGCCGCTCTCCCTGTCGTGGGACAATGGCGCGGGCCTCACCTTCCGCCGCGAGATATCCGTGGACGAGGACTACATGTTCTCCGTGCGCCAAACGGTCGAGAACCGGGGCAACAACGAGGTCAGCCTCGCCCCCTATGGTATCATCGCCCGCCACGGCCAGCCCGCCGACATGAAGAATTTCTTCATCCTGCACGAAGGCCTTATCGGCATGGCCGACGGCACGCTGTCCGAGATCGACTACGACGATGTCGAGGAATATCCCTTGAACCCCCGCGAGGGCGCGCCCGCCGAGGTCACGCAGGTCACCGAAGGCGGCTGGCTGGGATTCACCGATCATTACTGGATGACCACGCTCATCCCCGCGCCCGGCACGCCTTTCAAGGCCGTCACCAAGTACGATCCGCAGCGCGGCATCTACCAGACCGAAACCGTGCAGCAGACCCGGAGCCTCGCCCCCGGCGAGACGGTCACCGCCGACAGCCGCCTTTTCGCGGGGGCAAAGGAATGGGCCACCATCCGCCGCTACCAGGACGAGGACGGCGTCAACGGCTTTCTCGACTCGATCGACTGGGGCTGGTTCTTCTTCCTGACCAAGCCGATCTTCGCGGCGCTGCACTGGTTCAACCTGATGATCGGCAACATGGGCTGGGCGATCATCGCGCTCACCCTCGCGATCAAGGCGTTGGTGCTGCCGCTGGCCTACAAATCCTACGTCTCTATGGCCAAGATGAAGGAACTCCAGCCCGAGATGGAGAAGATCAAGGAGATCGCTGGCGACGACCGCCAGAAGCTCCAGCAGGAGATGATGGCGCTCTACAAGAAGGAAAAGGTCAACCCGGCGGCGGGCTGCCTGCCCATCCTGCTACAGATCCCGATCTTCTTCTCGCTCTACAAGGTGATCTTCGTCACGCTTGAATTGCGTCACGCGCCGTGGATCGGATGGATCCGCGATCTCTCCGCGCCCGATCCCTCGTCGCTCTACAATCTCTGGGGCCTGCTGCCCTGGGCCGCGCCCGAGTCCGGCTCGGTTCTCGCGCTCATCTTCATTGGTATCCTCCCGCTCTGCCTCGGCGTGTCGATGTGGCTGCAACAGAAGCTGAACCCGACCCCGACCGATCCCACGCAAAAGATGATCTTTGCCTGGATGCCCTGGGTGTTCATGTTCATGCTGGGCAGCTTCGCCTCGGGCCTGGTGATCTACTGGATCGCCAACAACATGATCACCTTCACCCAGCAATACGCGATCATGCGCAGCCACGGGCACAAGCCCGACGTGTTCGGCAATATCAAAGCGAGCTTCAGGCGCGCCAACAAGCCCGCCCCGGATACGGGCAAGAAGAAGTGATGGCGCGGGTCAGTGCCCTCTGGCGCCACCCGGTCAAGGGGCACGGGCGCGAGGCGCTGCGCCGCGTGACGCTGAGCCGCGGGCAGGCGATGCCGTGGGATCGGCGCTGGGCCGTCGCGCACGAGCTGGCGCGCCTCACCGAAGGCGAATGGGCACCCTGCACGAATTTCTCCATCGGGGCCAAGGCGCCCGCATTGATGGCGATCGACGCGCAGGTGGACGAGGCGGCAGGCCGCGTGACCCTCACCCACCCTGACCGCCCCGACCTGACCTTCGATCCCGACCGCGACGCACAGGCGTTTCTCGACTGGGTCGCACCACTCATGCCTTCGAGCCGCGCGCGCTCGGTGCGGCTCTTCCGGCTCGACGGGCGCGGGCTGACGGATACGGATTACCCCTCGGTGAGCCTCTTGAACCTTGCCTCCAATGCCGATCTGGCCGCGCAGATGGGCGCCGAGGTGTCGCCGCTGCGGTGGCGCTGCAACATCCATGTCGATGGCATGGAGCCGTGGGCAGAATTCGATCTCGTCGACCGGACGCTGCGCATCGGCGAGGCGGAGTTGCGCGTGCGCGAGCCGATCCGGCGCTGCATGGCGACCACGGCCAATCCCGGGACCGGGGCGCGCGATCTCGACACGCTCGGGGCGCTCAACAGCACGCGCGGAGCGCAGGATTTCGGTATCTATACCGAGGTGACCCGCAGCGGCACGCTTGCCGTGGGTGACCGGATCGAGGTGCTGTGATGCAACGCCTGCCCTTCCCGGAGGCCGAGCAGCCCGACACCGAGCACGCCGAGGCCGGGCGCAAGCTCTTCGCCGGGGAGGTGGATTTCCTCAAGGGCGTGGTGGCCATGTCCGGCCTGCCACCCGCCGACCGCGCCGAAGTCTGCTTCGCGGGCCGCTCCAATGTGGGCAAGTCCTCGCTCATCAACGCGCTCACCGGGCGCAAGGCACTGGCGCGCGCCTCCAACACGCCCGGGCGCACGCAGGAGATCAATTACTTCACCCTCGGCGACAGCCACTACCTCGTCGACCTGCCCGGCTATGGCTACGCCAATGCGCCGCTCGACGTGGTGCGCAAATGGCAAGCGCTGCTAAAGACATACCTCTCGGGCCGCGCCAGCCTGCGTCGCGCCTTCGTGCTGGTCGATGCCCGCCACGGGGTCAAGCCGGTGGACGAAGAGATCATGACCTTGCTCGACCGCGCCGCGGTGCCCTTCCAGTGCGTGCTGACCAAGACCGACAAGATCGCCGCAGGCACCCGGGAAAAGGTGCTCGCGCAGGTCCGCGAGCGCCTCGCCCCGCACCCGGCGGCCTACCCCGAGCTGATCCTCACGTCCTCGGAAAAGGGCGAGGGGCTCGCCACCCTGCGCGCCACCATCGCGGCGCTGGGACAGGAGGGGTGAGGGGGCTGTTCTGGCCTTGAGCGGTCGTTGCCGTGAGCCGCGCCATCGACAGGCCGCGGGCTGGCGATCCGACGGTTTTTCAGGGCGCTTTATGCCTGCCGAATCCGAAAAACCTGTAATCGGTGCGCGAGCTTAGACAAATCGCCAGTCCGGGGGGCGGCCTGGCGATGACGCGGCGGGCTTCGCCCTCGATTCCGCGCCGGGTCCAAATCCCAAACGTCCGCACCAAGCCCAAATCTCTCCCCGCTCAAACGTGCTGCGCCCCGTTGATCTCGATCTCCGTACCCGAGATATAGGCCGAGGGCGACGTGCACAGGAAATAGACCGTGTCAGCCACCTCTCGCGGCTCGCCAAGTCGGCGCATCGGGATCGTGTCGGCCAGCTCCTCGGTGCCCGGCGACAGGATGTCGGTGCGGATCTCGCCCGGCGCGATGGCGTTCACGCGCACGCCGAGAGGCCCGAAATCATGCGCCATCTCGCGCGTGAGCGCCGCCAGCGCCGCCTTTGACGTGGCATAGGCCGCACCCGCAAAGGGATGCACCCGCCCGCCCGCGATGGAGGTGACATTGACCACCGCCCCCTTGGCTGCCGCCAACTCGTCGCGCAGGCTGCGCGCCAGCACGACCGGGGCGAAAAAATTGACGTGAAACACATGGCCCCATGTCCGCAGGTCGGTGTCGAAGGTATTTAGCCGCTCACCCTCCGGCCCCTTGGGCGAAATGCCGGCGTTGTTGACCAGCGCATCAAGACGGCCACCCAGCATTCTGCGGATCACCTCGACCTTCTCGATCACGTCGTTGGGGTTCGCGAGGTCGATCTGGATATGGTTCGCCGCGCCGCCACCCCAAGGGCATTCCTGCGGAAACGGGTGGCGCGAACAGGTGATCACCCGCCAACCCTCGTTATTGAAACGGCGCACTGTCGCATGGCCGATTCCCCGGCTCGCGCCGGTCAGTAGCAAAGTGCGCGTCATGGTCATGGCGATCTCTCCGGCGTGGACCTTTCCACCCTAGCCCGACTGCAGCCAGGATCAACGGCTCTTGGCACGCCACGGCGCAGCGGATAACAAGTGCGGGCGCGTGACCCCGGAGACAGGAATGAAGGCCCGAGACATGAACCGCGACTGGATCGCCACCGCCCGCACCCTTTCCGAGGCGCTGCCCTACCTGCAGCGCTATACCGGTGCCATCGTGGTCATCAAGCTCGGCGGCCACGCCATGGGCAGCGCGCAGGCGATGGCCGAATTCGCCCGCGACGTGGTGCTGATGCGGCAGGTGGGGGTCAACCCGGTGATCGTCCACGGTGGCGGACCGATGATCAACGAGATGCTCGCCCGGCTCGATATCCGCTCGGATTTCGTAGGCGGCAAGCGAGTCACCGATGCCGCCACGATGGAAGTGGTGGAAATGGTGCTCTCGGGCACCGTCAACAAGCGCATCGTGCAGGCCATCGGCGGCCAGGGCGGGCGCGCGGCGGGGCTTTCGGGCAAGGATGCCGGGCTCATCGCCTGCACCCCGGCCAGCGCCGATCTCGGCCTCGTGGGCGAGCCCTCGGAAATCGACCCGGCGATCCTGCACACACTCTTCGATGCGGGCGTGATCCCCGTCATCGCGCCGCTTGGCGGCGGGCCGGATGGCGAGACCTACAACATCAACGGCGACACCGCCGCCGGGGCCATCGCTGCGGCACTGCGCGCCGACCGGCTGCTGTTGCTCACCGACACCGACGGCGTGCTCGACGCCGAGGGCCACGTCGTGACCGAGCTCACGCCCGAGCAGATCCGCGCGCTCACCCGCGAAGGCGTGATCGCGGGCGGCATGATCCCCAAGACCGAAACCGCGCTCGCCGCCATCGCCGGCGGTGTGCGCGCAGTGGTCATCCTCGATGGACGCGCCCCCAACGCCACCCTGCTGGAGCTGTTCACCGAGCATGGCGCCGGATCGCTCATCCGCAACGGTGCGGCCCCCTCGACGAAGCGGCCCCCGGCCTAGCTCTCCGGCATGACACCTCGGCTCGCGCTCTCCTCTATTGCCACCAAGGCCCGAGGCAACCACCTCGCCCCGCTTGGCGCGCTGCACCTCGAACCGGACGAGGTGCCGGGATACACCAGCCTCGTGTTGCTCGGCCCCGCCGGGCCGGACTTCTGGCCGCATGTCACCGCCGCGCCCGAATTCGCCGATGGCGCGCCCGACCCGCTCGACCGCTGGTCACTTCGGGTGATCGGCGCGCTGGCCAGCGATCTCGGCGCGCGCGCGGTCTTTCCCTTCGACGGCCCGCCCTGGCCATCCTTCACCGGCTGGGCACGGCGCAGCGGGCGGGCCTGGTCCTCGCCGGTTGGGCTCTTGGTGCACGACACCACGGGCCTGATGCTGTCCTATCGCGGCGCCCTCGCCCTGCCCCACCGGATCGACCTGCCTGCCCCCGCCTCGCGCCCCTGTGACACCTGCGACGGCCAGCCCTGCCGCACCGCCTGCCCGGTGAGCGCGCTGTCGCCCGATGGCTACGACGTACCCGCCTGCAAGACCGATCTCGACCGGCCCGGCAACGACTGCATGGCGCGCGGCTGCGCCGTGCGCCGCGCCTGCCCGCTCAGCCAGGGCGCGGGCCGGACCGAGGCGCAATCCGCCTTCCACATGGGATACTTCCGATGAAACGCCTGGTCCTCATGCGCCACGCCAAGTCCGATTGGGGCGACCCGGCGCTGCCCGACCACGCCCGCCCCCTCAACGAGCGCGGCCGCCGCTCGGCCACCGCGCTCGGCGACTGGCTGCGCACGATAGACGCGGTGCCGGATCAAATCCTTTGTTCCTCGTCCGCACGCACGCAAGAGACCTGCGCGCGCCTGAAACTGCCGCTCGCCCCCGAGCTTCACGACGCGCTCTACCTCGCCGAGGCACCGGACATGCTTAGGCTGCTGCGCGGGGCCACCGGTTCGCAGGTGCTGATGCTTGGCCACAACCCGGGCATCGCCGAATTCGCAGCCCGTCTCGTCGCCGCACCGCCAGACCACTACCGCTTCGGTGACTACCCCACCGGGGCGACGCTGGTCGCACGCTTCGAGATCGACGACTGGGCCGATGTCGCCCCCGGCACCGGCACGGCGCTGCACTTCGTCATCCCACGAGACCTGATCTGAGCGCGATGCAGACACCGCGCTTCATCGGCTCGGACATCTACCGCGGCTCGAGCTACGGGCCGCGCCACCCACTCTCGATCCCGCGCGTGCCGACGGTGATCGACCTCTGCCGCGCCATGGGCTGGCTCCCGGACCGCCAGTATGTCACCAGCCCCCGCGCGAAGGCGGAGGCCCTGACCACATGGCACAGCCCCGCCTACATCGCCGCACTGCAATGCGCCGAGACCGAGGGGCACGTCACCGCCGAAACCCGAACCCGCCACCACCTCGGCACGCTGTCGAACCCGGTCTTTCCAGAGATGTTCCGTCGTCCCGCGACGGCGGCGGGCGGTTCGCTCCTTGCGGCCGACCTGCTCGGCAAAGGTGGCGCCGTCTACAACCCCGGCGGCGGCACCCATCACGGCATGGCGGACCGGGCGGCGGGATTCTGCTACCTCAACGACCCGGTTCTGGCGCTGAAGGCGTTCCTCGCCCAGGGTCTCACCCGCATCGCCTATGTCGATATCGACGCCCATCACTGCGACGGGGTCGCGGCGGCGTTTCACGGCGAGAGCCGCGTGCTCATGATCTCCACCCACGAGGCCGGGCGCTGGCCCTTCACCGGCGCGCTCGACGACCGCGCTGGCGGTCACGCCATCAACCTGCCGCTGCCGCGCGACGCCAATGACAGCGGCTTCGCGATGGCGCTGCACGAGGTGATCCTGCCCAGCCTGCAGGCGATGCGGCCGCAGGCCATCGTCCTGCAATGCGGGGCCGACGCGGTGGCCGAGGATCCGCTCTCGCGCCTCGCGCTCTCCAATAACGCCCACTGGGCCACCGTCGCGGCCCTCCGCACGCTCGGCCCCCGCCTGCTGGTCCTCGGCGGCGGCGGCTACAACCCGTGGACAGTAGGCCGCCTCTGGGCGGGTGTCTGGGCCACCCTGAACGGGTATGACATCCCTGACCGCCTGCCCGAACGCGCCCGCAACATCCTCGCCGCGCTCACGTGGTCGCGCCGCCCGGCGCTGCCGCCCGATACCCTGGTGGATACGCTGCGCGACCGTCCACGCGAAGGCGTGATCGCCGACGACCTGCGTGCCGCGATTACCACCCTGCGCGAACGCCGCGCCGCGTGGGTCTGATGCGAAAAGGCGGCCCCTCGGACCGCCCCTTCATCTTGCCCCAAATATTCCGGGGGAGTCGCGCATCGCGCGACGGGGGCAGCGCCCCCAAGACCATCAGTGCCCCAGAATCTGGCTCAGGAACAGCTTGGTGCGCTCGCTCTTGGGGTTGTTAAAGAACTCCTCGGGCTCGTTCTGTTCGACGATCTGGCCCTGGTCCATAAAGATCACCCGGTTCGCCACCTTGCGGGCAAATCCCATCTCGTGGGTCACGCAGAGCATGGTCATGCCTTCCTCAGCCAGCTCGATCATGGTGTCGAGCACCTCCGAGATCATCTCGGGATCGAGCGCCGAGGTGGGCTCGTCGAACAGCATGATCCGCGGTTTCATGCACAGCGACCGCGCGATCGCCACCCGCTGCTGCTGCCCGCCCGAAAGCTGGCCGGGATACTTGTCCGCCTGTTCGGGGATCTTGACCTTGGTGAGGAAATGCATCGCGATTTCCTCGGCCTCGCGCTTGGGCGTCTTGCGCACCCAGATCGGCGCAAGCGTGCAGTTCTCGAGGATCGTCAGGTGCGGGAACAGGTTGAAATGCTGGAACACCATCCCGACCTCCGAGCGGATCCGGTCGATGTTCTTGATATCGTTCGACAGCACCGTGCCATCGACGGTGATCGATCCCTTCTGATGCTCCTCCAGCGCGTTGATGCAGCGAATGAGCGTCGATTTCCCCGATCCCGAGGGCCCCGCGATCACGATCCGCTCGCCCTGATAGACTGTCAGGTCGATATCGCGCAGCACGTGGAACGCACCAAACCATTTGTTCATCTTGCTGATCTCGACGGCAACCTCGTCGGAGACCTTCATTTGTGCTTCTGCGGCCATGTCGATGACCCTCCTTACCGATGATCGGTCTGAAGCTGACGCTCCAACCATTGCGAATATTGCGAGATGCCGTAGCAGGTGATGAAGAACAGCAGTGCGGCGAAGCCGAACAGCTCCCAATAGACGCCGTTCCATTCCGCCGAGGCGAGGATCGGGCCGCGGATCATGCCGACGATGTCGAACATCGAGATCACCGAGACCAGCGTGGTATCCTTGAACAGCCCCACGGCGACGTTGACGATGCCCGGGATCGAGATCTTCAGCGCCTGCGGCAGGATGATGAACTGCATCGACTGCGCGTAGTCGAGCCCGAGACTGTCAGCCGCCTCGTATTGCCCGCGCGGCAGCGCCGCGAGACCGCCCCGAATCACCTCGGCGATATAGGCCGAGGCGAACATCGTGATCATGATGATGACCCGCAGGATGAGGTCGAAATTCGTGCCCGGCGGCAGGAAATATGCCAGCACCACGTTCGCCACGAACAAGAGCGTGATGAGCGGCACACCGCGTATGAACTCGATGAAGATCACGCAGATCCACTTGATGATCGGCATGTTGGATTGCCGCCCCAGCGCCAGCGCGATCCCGAAGGGTAGCGACAGCGACACGCAGACCACACCCAGCATCAGGTTGATCATGAAACCGCCCATGTCGCGCGATGCCACCGGCTCGAGCGCCATGAAACCGGCAGTGGCCCCGGTCAAAAACCCGGCAGCCCACCAGAACACCATCGCTCCCACGATCCCCGCAAGGACCGCAACACCGGCGCTGACGGTCAGGGTGCGCCGGTAGACGAGAACGCCAAACAGCACGCCCAGGAGCGCCATGATCGGCACCATGATCGACCCGCCCCAGATCAGCCAATAAGCGATGAACGGGTAGAGCCCGGTAAAGATCAGCAGGATGCGCGGCAGGAACTTGATGAACAGCACTGGCGCGATCGCCGCGAACAGCAGCACGAAGGCCAGCGTCGGCCGCCAGTAGAGCTCGTCGGGATACTTGAACCCGAACAGAAGCTGGTTCCAGCGCTCTGTCAGCACCGCGAAACAGGCCCCCGTTCGCCCATCGAGCATCTCGCGGCAGGCCGTAAGGCTGGGGCTGTCCCAGATACCGTTGAAAAACCACGGCGCCGCCGCGATCACGATACTAATGATGACATAAGCAGTAGCCACCGTGAGCAGGCCGTTGGCCACCGAGGAAAACAGGTTCTCACGCAGCCACTTGATGACCCCCGTCTCCGTCACCGGCGGCGGTGCCTCGGGGAGCATATGCTCGCGGTGGAAGGCGACATTATCGTGCGACATGGCTCACCGCTCCTTCAGCGCAATGGACTTGTTATAGAGGTTCATCACCGACGAGATTGCGAGGCTGATCGTCAGGTAGAACAGCATCAGCAGCAGCACGCATTCGATGGCGCGGCCCGTCTGGTTGAGGGTGATCCCCCCCAGCGTGCCGGTCACGTCCATGTAGCCCACGGCGATGGCCAGCGACGAGTTCTTGGTGAGGTTGAGATATTGCGAAATCACCGGCGGGATGATGACGCGCAGCGCCTGCGGCAGGATCACGAGGTTCATGATCCGCCCCGGGCGCAGGCCCAGCGAGGCCGCCGCCTCGGTCTGGCCGCGGTTCACCGCCAGGATCCCCGCACGCACGTTCTCCGCGATGAAGGCCCCCGTGTAGATCGCAAGAGCGAACCACAGCGCGATGAGCGAGCCGCGGATTTGCATGCCGCCCTGAAAATTGAACGTTTCGAGCGCGGGATAGTCCAGAGAGATCGGCCGCCCCATGACGAAAAAGATGAGGATCGTGGGGACAAACAGAATCACCAGAGACGGCCACCCCATCGGCAGCAGCTTTCCGGTGTCGTAGAGCAGTTTGGTGGCGTAGCGACGGTAATAGATCGCGCCCGCGATCGAGGCGAGGAAGGTCAGCACCACCACCGACGAGCCCGGCTCCCAGATCGGCAGAGGCGCATAGATGCCGCGATTGGTGAATGCGAAGGACCCGAAGAGCATACTTGCATCCGGGGTGTCGCCCCGGAACGCGCTCGGCGACGGCAGAACCGCCGTCATGATGGTAAAGATGATGAGGATCCAGATCAGCACCGGCACGTTGCGGAACGCCTCGACATACCCGGCCATCAGCTTGCGCACGAGCCAGTTGGGCGAGAGCCGCAGAACACCGGCGATCACGCCGAGGATCGTCGCGGTCAGACACCCGAGAAAGGCCACGATCAGCGTGTTCAGAACGCCCACCACCGAGGCCCGCAGATGGCTTGATTGGCTGTCATACTCGATCGGACGCTGGTTGATGTCATAGCCAGACGGCTCTGCCAGGAACCCGAAGGCGATATTCTGGCCTTGCTCGGCCAGGTTCGTCACCAGGTTGGCGCCGAGATAGGCCATCAGCGCGATCAGCAGCATCAGCGCGATGAATTGAAACGTGTAGGAGCGATACCGCGTGTCGTAGATCAACTGCGACAGCCGGAACGACGCCTGTGGAGGGTCGGTCATGGTCGTCATCTGGGATTTCCCTGTTCTTCGACCCGGTTTTTTATCGGCGTTTTCGCCGTGGGCCGTTTCTTTGAGATCCGTCATGCGCGAAGGGCGCGGAATGTCCCGCGCCCTTCGTCAGTTCTTGTCTTACCGGAACGGCGGTGAGTAGAGAATGCCACCATCGGTCCACTGCGCGTTCAGTCCACGCGCAAGACCAATCGGGGTCTTCTCGCCGATGTTCTTCTCGAACACCTCGCCATAGTTGCCCACGGCGGAAAGCGCCCGCACGGCCCAGTCAGAGTCAAGTCCGATCATCTCGCCGAGATTGCCCTCGGTGCCAAGCAGACGGTTGGTCTCCGGGCTGTTGGTCGGGCCGGACGCCAGTTCCGCGACGTTGGCGCTGGTCACGCCAAGCTCTTCGGCGGTGATGAGCGCGTTAAGCGTCCAGCGCACAACGTCTTCCCATTCATGGTCGCCATGACGCACGAGCGGGCCAAGCGGCTCCTTCGAGACGGTTTCCGGAAGGATCACGTGATCGCCCGGGTTCTCGAACGCGGCACGCGTCGCGGCCAGGCCAGAGCGGTCGGTCGTGTAGGCATCGCAAGCCCCGGCCAGGTACTGCTGCTGGCCTTCCGCGTTGGTCTCGATCGGCACCGGCTCATAGCTGATGTTGTTCTTGCGGAAGAAGTCCGCAAGGTTCAGCTCGGTGGTGGTGCCGGTCTGGATGCAGACGGTCGCGCCGTCGAGTTCCTTGGCCGAGCTCACGCCCAGCGCCTTGGGCACCATGAAGCCCTGGCCGTCATAGTAGTTGACGCCGACGAAATCGAACTTGAGGTCGGTGTCGCGCGAAAAGGTCCACGTCGTGTTGCGCGCCAGCATGTCGACCTCGCCAGAGGCGAGCGCGGTGAACCGCGTCTTGCCGGTGGTCGGCACGAATTCGACAGAGGTCGGATCGCCCAGAACGGCGGCGGCGACGGCGCGGCACACGGCCACGTCAAAGCCTTCCCAAACCCCGTTGGCGTCGGGCGCGGCAAAGCCGACGAGACCGGTGGTCACGCCGCAATTGAGCGTGCCGCGCGCCTTCACGTCGTCGAGCGTGGCCGCAGCCGCCGCACCGCCAACAAGGCCGGCCACGGTCAGAGCGCCCAGAAATACGGTTTTTTTCATGTTTACCTCTTCCTGATTTCCCGCTCTTTCAAGAGCGGTTCTTTAGACCCCGCGTTGTCACGAGGCCCGTATGACACTGGATAAGGGGTTCAAACCCCCGACAGTGACCGCGAGTTTGTGTGGATTCACCTCGCGCCGTCAAGACTTTGTTCCGCAAATCCCGGGGCCGGTGCCGCAGGGTTAACGTGGCATGGCGGTGAAATCACCGCTCCCAAAGGGGTCGCGAAAGATCGTGAAAGTGTTTGGCGTTGAAGAAGTCACATTCTTTCTTTCGCGCCACCGCTTCGGCCTCTTCGTCGCTACCCCATTGCTCTTGCTGCCAGGATTCGTCGATGCGCGACGCCCGCCAGAGCGCCTCCAGTGGAGCCTGATCGCGCAGCGCCGCAAGACCGATAACCAGCGAGCCGCTCAGGCAGACGAGGTCATGAAACGCCGTCAACGCCCATATGTCGAGCAGCCGAACCTCCGCATGCAGCCGCTCCAGCGCCGCCGCGTCCTGCGTCACGTGCATGACTCCACTTGTCGTGCGCAGCCGTGCCGAAAAGACCGATTCGGCCCAATCGAGCAGCGGATCCCACGCCTCTGCCTGCCGCGCGACCAGCTCGGCGGGGCTCTCCGCCCGGTAGCACAGCAGGTCGCTGCTGCCATACTCCGCCAGCATCGCGGCCACCGCTGCCTGCTCACGCGCCACACGGTCGATGGCGGCATTTGCGGCGCGGGTCAGGGGCATGGTCGCGGGCACGATCTCGCCCTCCTGCGCGTCCCACTCGGCGGCAATCTCGCGTGCCAGCGCCTGCGTCGGCACCACCAGTTCGGCCTTGGCGGGCGTGCGCACCGCCCGCCCGTCAAGCCGCACGCCAAAGCCGCCCCCGGCCTCCGCGACTTCCGCCGCATTCCAGAACCGTTTGGCCGCCCATTCGCTCATCGCCACATCCCCCAGTCATCCATAAGCGCCGCCGCAAGCTGGCCGAAATCGTCCACCAGCCGCGCGGCGCCATCCAGTGCGTCGGCGCGGTGATAGCCCCATGTCACGCCGATTCCGGCGATTCCGGCGGCCCGCGCCATCTCCATGTCATAGCTCGTGTCGCCGACCATCACCGCGTCCTGCGGCGCGACGCCCGTCTCGGCCAGCGCCGCGTGCAGCATCGCGGGATGCGGCTTGGAGGGGTGATGATCTGCCACCTGCCTGGTGACGAAATACCCATCCAGCGCGTGCCCCTCCAGCAGCTTTGTCAGCCCGCGCGCCGATTTTCCGGTGGCCACGCCCAAGAGCAGCTCGGGCACCGCGCGCAGCGCGTCCAGGGTCTCGCGCGCTTGCGGGTAGAACGGTGAGGAG
This sequence comes from Roseovarius sp. A46, assembly GCF_004126395.1. NCBI lineage: Bacteria > Pseudomonadati > Pseudomonadota > Alphaproteobacteria > Rhodobacterales > Roseobacteraceae > Roseovarius > Roseovarius sp. A46. The sequence goes on from NZ_PVWS01000009.1 coordinate 58,089, forward strand.
GTGGCCACCGCCTGCCCGGCCCGCAGTTTCATGTAGGCCGACTTGTAGCCCTCCACGATCTCGCGCCGCGCCGCCTCCGGAAGGTGTGGCGCGAGCCGCGCCACTGCCACGTCGAGCGATAGACCGACGATCCCGAGGATCGTCTCGCGCGCAGGCGCGACCTCGCCCACGGCGGCGAACCCTTCGTGCATCGCCGCGAGGATGTCGTGCTGGCTGTCCACCAGCGTGCCATCCACGTCGAAAATCACGAGGCGCAGCCGCCCGCTCATACGAGATCCTCGAACGGGTCCTCCGGCGCCTCGGAGGCCTGCCACTGAAACAGGTCCCATGTCCGCGCCATGTGCGCGGGCAGCGGCGCGGTCAGGTGCAGGATCGCCCGCGTCACCGGGTGCTCGATGGTCAGCGAGCGGGCGTGCAGGTGCAGCTTGCGGCTCACTTCACCGCCAAGTTGCGCGCCCCAGCCATCGCCGAGATTCTCCTGCCCAGAGCCGCCATACTTGCCGTCGCCGATGATGGGATGCCCGATCTCGGCCATGTGCGCGCGCAACTGGTGGGTGCGCCCGGTAACGGGGGTGAGCGCCATCCACGACACGCGCCCGCCGGCGTTCTCGATCATCGCGTAATCGGTGGTGGCCGCCTTGGCGCCGGGCGTGCCCGCCACGTCGCGCGGGTGCAGGCAGTGCATCTTCTCGCCCTCGCCGCCCGCGCCATGCCCCGGTGCTTTGACGAGACCATAACGCACCGTGCCCACGCGCGGGCTCGGCGCACCGGCCACGGCGGCCCAGTAGATCTTGCGCGTGGCGCGGTGCCGGAACGCCGCCGTCAGCCCCTTGGCGGCCTCGCGGCTCCGCGCCAGCACCAGCACACCCGAGGTGTCCTTGTCCAGCCGGTGGACGAGGCGCGGCTTGTCCTCCGCGCCAAAGCGCAGCGCCTCGGCCAGCCCGTCCACGTGCCGCGCCTGTCCGCTGCCGCCTTGCACCGGCAGGCCCGGCGGCTTGTTGAGTGCAATCACGTGATCGTCGCGGTAGATGACGCAGGCGCGGATCATCGCGGCATCGGCATCGCTGATGCGCGTCGCGTCCGGCGCGGGCCGCGTGCCTGGATCGGGGATGGGGGGGATGCGCACGCTCTGCCCCTCCTGCAGCCGGGTCGCGGACTTTACCCGTCCGCCCTCTACCCGGAGCTCGCCCTTGCGGCACATCTTTTCGATCTGGCCTTGCGTCAGGTGCGGAAACTGCCGCCGCAGCCAGCGGTCGAGCCGCTGATCACCCTCGCCCGGGGCCACGCTGCGCGTCTGGACCCCGCTCATGCCACCACCGCCCGCATCGCCCAGGCCCCCAGCGCGACCGCCGCCAGCGACAGGACCACCGACAGCCCGACATAGGACAACGCCGCACCCATCGCACCCCGCTCATAGAGCGTCAGCGCCTCCAGCGAGAAGGTCGAGAACGTGGTGAACCCGCCCAGGATGCCGGTGACAAGGAACGGGTTGAGGTGGTCGAAACCGCGATGGAACGAGAGCACGACCAGCGCACCGATGAGGAACGAGCCCAGCACGTTCACCGTCAGCACCCCCAGAGGGAAGCCGGGGGACGCGACCCGCGCCATGCCCAGGGTCACCCCGAGGCGCAGCACCGCGCCCAGCGCGCCGCCCGCGGCCACCTGGAGAATGGTCATCATCATGGCGCGGTGTCTCGCGCGGGGCCCCGGGGTTGTCAAGCGCGCTGCGCGCCGACCGCTCTTTGGCACCGATGGAATACCGACGCGATACCGACAGAATACCGACACCGGAAATTGGCCTCCCCCCAAAACGACAAACCCCCGAAGCATCCGCCCGGGGGTCGTCTTTTTCGTGTCACGAGTGAATCGCGGCGGACGCGCTCAGAGCAGACCTTCGCGCTGCGCTTTCTTGCGTGCCAGTTTCCGGGCACGGCGAATCGCTTCGGCCTTCTCGCGCGCTTTTTTCTCGGACGGTTTCTCGAAATGCTGCTTGAGCTTCATTTCGCGGAAAACGCCTTCGCGCTGCAATTTCTTCTTCAGGGCACGGAGCGCCTGATCGACATTGTTGTCGCGAACACTAACCTGCATGTGGTGTCACCACCTTCCCAAGTTGAAGTTGCAATAAGTTGCAGGAAATGGCCGTATAGCAAAGCGTCCCTGGCTTGTCTAGGGTGCCCGAAAGGGGGAATCCGATGCCCGATACCGATGTGAAAACCCGCCTTCTGGAGGCCGCCAAACCGCACGTTCCCTTCGACGGGTGGAGCGAGACAACCCTGCGGCTGGCCGCCACCGAGGCCGGTATCGACCGCGCGATGATCGATGCCGTCTGCCCGCGCGGCGCGGTCGATCTGGCGCTCGCCTATCACGAGGCGGGCGATGCCGCGATGGTCGATACATTGCAGGCCGCCGACCTCGGCGAGATGCGGTTTCGCGACCGGGTGGCTTTTGCGGTGCGCACCCGGCTCGACCTTGTCGAGGATCGCGAACTGGTACGGCGCGGCATGACGCTTTTCGCCCTGCCCCAGCACGCCGCCGACGGCACCGGCGCCCTGTGGCGCACCGCCGATCACATCTGGACGGCGCTGGGCGACACGTCGCGCGACATCAACTGGTATACCAAGCGCGCCACGCTCTCGGGCGTCTACGGGGCAACCGTACTCTACTGGCTTGGAGACGATAGCGAGGGGCATGCGCGAACATGGGAATTCCTCGACCGCCGTATCGACGACGTAATGCAGATCGAGAAGGTCAAGGCAAAGGCCCGCGAGAACCGGCTCGTCTCTGGCCTGATGGCCGGACCGCTTGGCTTCCTCGGGCGCGTCAAGGCCCCCGGGAACCGGCAACAAGCCGGGATGCCGGGCCGGTGGCGCACACCGAACTAAAGAAAGGCAAGACATGACAAAGACGATGACGGCGGTCGAAATCGCCGAACCGGGCGGCCCCGATGTGCTGCGCGCCACCACCCGCCCGGTGCCGGAGCCGGCAGCGGACGAGGTTCTCATCCGGCTCAAATGGGCCGGCGTGAATCGGCCCGACGCTCTGCAACGCGCAGGCATGTATGCGCCGCCGCCCGGCGCGTCGGACCTGCCCGGGCTCGAGGGCGCGGGCGAGATCGTGGCCCGCGGCGCGGGCGTGAGCGACCTCGCCGTCGGCGACAAGGTCTGCGCGCTCTTGCCCGGCGGCGGCTATGCGCAATACGTCACCACCCCGGCGGCCCATTGCCTGCCCGTCCCCGCAGGAATGGAGTTGCGCGAGGCCGCCTGTCTTCCCGAGACCTTCTTTACCGTCTGGTCCAACGTTTTCGGGCGCGGGGCACTCAAGGGCGGCGAGCGGTTCCTCGTGCATGGTGGCTCTTCGGGCATCGGCACCACCGCCATCCAACTGGCCCACGCCTTCGGCGCGCGGGTCTTTGCCACCGCCGGATCGACCGAGAAATGCGCGGTCTGCGAGCGCTTGGGCGCGGAGCGCGCGATCAATTACCGAGAGGAGGATTTCGTCGAGGTGCTGCGCGCGGAGGGCGGGGCCGACCTGATCCTCGACATGGTCGGCGGCGATTACCTGCCGCGCAACGTCAAGGCGCTGGCCGATGACGGACGGCTGGTGCAGATCGCGTTCCTGCAAGGCCCCAAGGTGGAATTGAACTTCGCGCAGGTGATGATGCGCCGCCTGACGATCACCGGCAGCACTCTGCGCCCGCAGAGCGACCTCGCCAAGGCGCGCATCGCCGAAGGGCTGCGCACACATGTCTGGCCGTTGATCGAGGCGGGTCGCGTCGCGCCGGTGATGGATTCCGAGTTCCCGCTGGAAGAGGCGGCGGCCGCCCACGAAAGGATGGAATCGAGCGCGCATATCGGCAAGATCGTCCTCAGGGTGGACTGACTTGGACTTGGTCCCGCTGGCTATCCTCGCGCTCGCCGCGCTAAGCCTCGGCCTGAGCGCGGCGGCAATCCGGCGCGACAGGACGCTATGCTGGCGCTTCATGTTGCCCGACCCGCTCCCCGAAACGGGCAACGGGCAGTACTGCACCGTTCTCGACCATCGCCCCGAGACCGGGCAGGCGCATGCGCCCGCGATCGTGCCACGCGAAGATCGCGTCTCGGTGCTGTGGTTCCAAGGATCCGCCGAGGCGCAACCGGACGTGGATATCTGGGGCGTGGACTTGCGGCGGCAAGGTGACACGTGGCAGGCGTCGGAGCCCGAACCACACCTCACCCGCGAGGGCCTTGGACGTGCGCTGGAGCCGCATCAGCTTGTCGTGACGCTGGGCAACACGATGTCGCATGACGGCGCCCCTGGGCACCTGCTGGCGACCGTGGTCTCGGTGGGGGGATGGGCGATGGCGGCCATCGCCGATGTCACGATGTCGCGCGACGGGCCGGTGACGGCAAGCAAGCTCGACCTGTCGCCGATCCTCAACCGGTCCTTTCTCGTGAAATCTCCGATGCTGGCCTACGAAGACGGAAGCTACGCCCTGCCCGCCTATTTCGAGATGGGGCCGACCTTCGGCGCACTGGTCCGCTTCGACGATGCGGGCCGCGTGCGTGACCGGCGTTGGATGCGCAGCCGACGCGCCAAGGTGATCCAGCCAATGATCGTGCCGCTTGACGCGCAGCGCGCGCTGGCTTTCCTGCGCGATTTCGACCGCAGCGACGTGCTCTGGCTGAGCCGTACCGACGATGGTGGGCAAGACTGGAGCGCGCCAGAACCCACAGGCCATTACAACCCGAGCGCTCCGGTGGCGGCGCTTTCGCTGGGCGGCGGTCGGCTCCTGATGGCCGCGAATGCCGATGCCGCCTCCCCCGATGCGCTGATCCTGTCGGTGTCGGACGACGAGGGCACGAGTTGGCGCGAGATTCACCGGCTTACAGGCCCGGGCGCGCTTCGCTACCCGATGTTGCGCCGGGTAGGTGACGAGATCGTGCTGGTTCATTCCACCGGCGGCAAGCACGGTGTTGCGGCACATGTATTCGACGCGGCATGGGTGGCAGCGCGATGAGAGGGGCGTTCGACCATATCGGGATGGCGATCGTTCTGGGCTGGGCGGGGTTCGCGCTGGCCGGTCTCTGGGTCGGGCCAGCAGTTGCAAGCGCGGCCGGGGGCGTGGTGTCGGCGCTGGTTCTGGTATTGCAACGCAGCACCCCGGTGGCCGGGGCGATGGCGCTTCTGTCGCCCTTGGGCGTGATGCTCCCCGCCCTCGCTCTGCGCGACCTTGCGGCCGCGTGGGGGCTGCCAGTGGTGCCGTTCGGCACGGCCGAACTGCTGATTTTCCTTGCCGCCTATTCCGCCTTTCTCGCCTCGGCGATGGGTCTCGTTCCGGTCGACCTCTACCGGCTGGGGTACGCGCCCTGGCCGGTGGCCGCGATGGTGCTGGCGGTGTGCGTGTACGGGATAGTGTCGGAAACGCTGTTCCTGCCGCTGGTCTCCGTTGCCGGGCAGGCGCTGTGGGTTGCCAGGCTGGGCAGCAGCAACTGGTTCGACCACGTCCTTCACGCGATGCTGATGCCGGTGGCGGTGGTGGTGCTCCTGATGCAGGTCTTTTGACCGGTCGCGACGGTCGGATTACGAGTATTTTCAGCAAGAAGAAGCGTTATCGAACGGGATCGAGCAGCGCATCCCGCATCGCGCAGTCGCGGACCACGTCGCGACCGCAGGGCACCGGCTCCAGCGATTTCGTGAGACACAACCGCGCCTCCTGGATGCGGCCCGCGCGGCAGGTGATGGTGAGCATGTCGCGCTCCCATCCCGGGTTCGCCTCCAGAAATGCCTCTTCCACGACGCGCGCGGGCAGTTTTACAGGGCGGTCAAGCGTGCGAAAGACCTCCGGGCGGTTGACCTGCGCATAGGCGCGCCGGGCCAGCGCAAAGTAATCCTCTGGCGACAGGCCCGAACAGGTCCCATGCTTTTTCCACTGGTGCCACGCGAGACCGGGCGCGCCCATGATATCGGCCATACCGGCGGTCATGCCGCGCGAGGGCGGGCGGTGCGCGCTCTGGCAATGCGCGGGCCATCCCCGGTGATATTGCGGCCAGAGCCCGTGAAGCACCCAGCCATGCTCTTGCGCACATTGCGCGGCCCCGCGTTCGCGACCCTCGAGCGCGCACCACGTGGGCGACCAGCTCAGTGACAGCACGTAGTAATCGAACACGCCCGCGCGGTCGGCCCGCGCCGGAAGTGCGGCCAGCAATAGCACCGCTGTCAGTCGCACGAGAGAGCGCATTCTTGCTCTTTCCTTTTCAGCCCGGGTTGAGTATATGGCACGGGATTTCCCCGACAATGGAAACTCGTCCCGGTCGTGCCGGGACCGCCCTCGCCGGGCGCCGAAAAAGACGTGAGTGAAGGAGACGTGGCATCATGTCCAAGCCAATCATGACCAAGGCCACCGCCGTCTGGCTGGTGGACAACACGACGATCAGCTTCAAGCAGATCGCGGATTTCTGCGGGTTGCACGAGTTGGAGGTGCAGGGCATCGCCGATGGCGACGTCGCCACCGGCGTCAAGGGATTCGACCCGATTGCCAACAACCAGCTGACCGCCGAGGAAATCGCGCGGGCCGAGAAAGACCCTGCGCACAAGTTGCGACTCAAGTTCAACGCCGCCGCACAGGGCGAGGAAAAGCGCCGAGGACCGCGCTACACGCCACTGTCGAAACGGCAGGATCGGCCCAACGCAATCCTGTGGCTGGTCAAGTTCCACCCCGAGCTTGCCGACAGCCAGATCGCGCGGCTTGTCGGTACCACCAAGCCCACGATCACCTCGATCCGCGAGCGCACGCATTGGAACATCGCCAACATGCAGCCCGTCGATCCGGTGGCGCTCGGACTGTGCAAGCAGAGCGAGCTTGACGCCGCCGTGCAAAAGGCCGCCGAGAAAAAGGCGGCCGAGGGTGCGGCAATGAGCGATGACGAGCGTCGCAAGCTCCTGAGCACCGAGCAGAGCCTCGGCGGCGATACCGAGCCGCGCATCCCGACGGCGATCGAGGGGCTGGAAAGCTTTACCCTCTCCGGTGACCCGGACGCGGACGACAAGCAACGCGACAAGTTCGATGCCGACAGCTTGTTCAACCTGCCCTCCGATTCCGGGGACGACGATGACGAGGACGAGGACGAGGACGCCAACAAAGACGAGGACAACCACCGCTGAGCGCTCAGTGCTGTCCGGCATCGACGCGTCGGGCGTGACAGGCGACGGGGAGGACGGATCATGCGTATCGCCGTGATCGGGCGGGGTCTCATCGGTGCGGCTGCCGCGCGCCACCTCGCGCGCTCTGGGCAAGATGTTGTTCTCATAGGCCCGGACGAGCCGCCCCGGATGGCGGATCATCACGGCGTCTTCGGCAGCCATTACGACGAGGGCCGCATCACCCGCAGCCTCGATCCTGACCCGTTCTGGAGCCGGGTAAGTCACGCCTCGATCGCGCGCTATACCGAGATCGAGGCGCAAGCCGGAATCTCCTTCTACACCGAGCGTGGTGTGGTCATGGCAGGCCCCGAGGGCAGCCGCGCGATGGAGTGTATCGGCGCGGTTGCGGCGCGCGACGGAATCGAATGCGACCGTCTTGACGATGTGGAACTTGCCGCGCGCTTTCCCGATTTCCACTTTTCACCCGGCACCATGGGCTGGCACGAACCGCGCCGTGCCGGTTTCATCAGCGCCCGCCGCCTGGTTGCCGCGCAAACACGCGCGGCGAAACGCGCGGGTGCACAGGTGATCGCGGCGCGTGTGCTGGCACTCGACGAGGGAAGCGACGGGATAACGATCCGTCACGAAGCCGGCCAAACCGACGCAGCGCGCGTCCTTGTCGCGGCGGGAGCCTATACCGGCGCGCTCACTGGCGGGGCGGTGCCGCTGACGGTGATGGCGCGCACGGTGGCGTTCTTCGAGGTGAGCGAGGCCGAGGCCGCGCGACTGAGCGCGCTGCCACCGCTCATTTACCTCCACGCACATGGCGATGGCCCCTACCTGCTGCCGCCGATCCGCTATCCCGATGGCCGCTGGTATCTCAAGATGGGTGGCGATTCGGTAGATCGCCCGCTCGGCTCTCCCACCGAGATCGGCGACTGGTTCCGCTCGGGCGGCAACCCGGAGGTAGCGCGCGACCTCAATGAGCAGATCCGCGCGCGGATGCCTGGGCTGCAAGTCACGGCCACGCATCACGCCGCCTGTGTGACGAGTTTCACCCCCGAGGACCAGGCGCGCATCGCCATGTTATCCGACCGTGTCGGCGTGGCGACGGCTGGTTGCGGGCGCGGCGCCAAATGCTCGGACGAGCTTGGGCGTCTCGGGGCGGAAGCGATTCTCGGACATACCCTACCCCGCCCGGCACAGGCGGATTGAACACGGGCGCACGGATTCTTATGCCCGACCCGAGAAATGTCTTGCGTGGTTCGCTAGCTGGCCCTATCTGCGCCGAGATAGACGCCAACGCACGCGCCTCTGGCCGGTGGTCCTGCCGCCCGTGTTTACGTAGCGACGGTAACGTCTCCTTTTGGAACTGTAAGGGCTGAATGCCCGGGTCTTGATCGGAGATGACCATGAACGCCTACGTAACGCCCTTTGCGGGCCGCGACGCCATTGCTTCGCCCTCCCCCCTCATCGATTTCATCCGCTCCAACACCTTCGACCGCCCGACGCTCGTGCTGTCGCGGGACGTCGTGGCACAGAATTACCGCGCGCTGAAATCCGGGCTGGGCCGCGCCGATATCCATTACGCGGTCAAGGCCAACCCGGCTCGCGAAGTGATCGAGACGCTGATCGCCGAGGGCGGACGCTTCGACGCCGCCTCGCGCGGCGAGATCGAGCTGTGCCTGGGTCTCGGAGCGAAACCCGAGCATATTTCCTTTGGCAACACGGTGAAGCGTGCCAGCGACATCGCCTTTGCCCATGCCGCGGGGATCACCCTCTTCGCCGCCGATGCCGAGATGGAGATCGACAAGATCGCCGAGCACGCGCCAGGCGCACAGGTCTATATCCGCCTGCTGGTCGGCGCGACCGGGGCCGACTGGCCGCTCAGCCGCAAGTTCGGCTGTGCACCGGAGCGTGCCGTCGCCCTGATGGATCAGGCCGCCTCGTTGGGCCTTGAGCCGGTTGGGCTGTCCTTTCATGTCGGCAGCCAGACCCGCCGGGCGGAGATGTGGCGCGACACGCTCGACCAGGTGGACGCAGTCTGGACCGAGGCGCGTGCCGCAGGGCATGCGCTGTCGCTCATCAATATCGGCGGCGGGTTCCCGGCCTTTTACGGCGACGAGATCGCCTCGCCCGGGCGCTATGCTGCCGACGTCATGATGATGGTCGAGCAACGCTTTCCCGGGGCTATCCGCGTCATGGCCGAGCCGGGGCGCGGCATGGTGGCCGAGGCCGGCATGATCGCCGCCGAGGTACTACTGGTCAGCCGTAAATCTGACGCTGACCTATGCCGCTGGGTCTATCTCGATATCGGTCGCTTTTCCGGGCTGGCCGAGACCGAGGGCGAGGCGATCCGCTACCCGTTCCTGACCGATCGCGATCACGAGGCGACCGGGCCCTGCATCCTTGCCGGGCCGTCCTGCGACAGCGCCGACGTCCTTTACGAAAAGCGTCCCGTGGCCCTGCCGGTCGGGCTGCGCGCCGGGGACCGGATCGTCATCCGTTCATGCGGAGCCTACACGTCGAGCTATTCCTCGGTGGGCTTCAACGGGTTCCCGCCGCTGGATGTGATGGTGATCTGACGACCGCCATGCCCCGGAAACTTTAAAAGTTTCCGGTCCGGAATTTTTTGAAAATTCCGGCTCCGTCTCGCCCCGAAACCTGTGTTTCGGGGCGATTTGGGTTTTATCCGAACACGCGGGTCAGCGCCGCGTCGGTGGCCGTGATGATCTGGTCGATGTCATCCTTGGTTGCGATGAGCGCAGGCGAATAGCACAGCGTGTTGTTGAAGCCTGGCAACGAGCGGTTGGTCGCGCCAATCACCACGCCACCCGCCATGCAGTCGGCGACCACGGCCTGCACCATCTTTTCGGCCGCCGGCTCCTTGGTCGCACGATCCGCCACCAGTTCCGCGCCGAGAAACAGCCCCTTGCCACGCACATCGCCGATCACCGCGTGCTTGTCCTGAAGTGCGCGCAGCTGGTCGAGCATGTAGTCGCCCATTGCATTGGTGTTCTCCAGCAGGCCCTCTTCCTCGATGATCGCCATGTTCTCGAGCGCCGCGGCAGGCCCCGCCGTGCAGCCGCCGAAGGTGGAGATATCGCGGAAATAGTTCATCGGGTCGGTGGCGTCGTCCTGAAAGAGATCAAAGACCCGCTCATTGGTCACGCAACAGGCGATGGCAGCGTAGCCGGAGGCCACCCCCTTGGCCATGGTCACGAAATCGGGCTCGACCCCGTAATGCTGATAGCCGAACCATGTGCCGGTGCGTCCAACGCCGCACACCACCTCGTCGATATGCAGGAGGATGTCGTACTTGCGGCAGATCTCCTGAACGCGGGGCCAGTAGCCCTCGGGCGGCACGATGACACCGCCGCCCGCCGTCACCGGCTCGAGGCAGAGCGCGCCCACGGTATCGGGGCCTTCGCGCAGGATCACCTCCTCGATCGCGTTGGCGGCAGCCTCGCCATAGGCTTCGCCCGCCAGATCCCATTGCGCGCGGTACTCGAGGCAATGCGGCACCCGCACGAAACCGGGTGTGTAGGGGCCGTATTGCGCGTTGCGCTCGTCCTGACCGCCCGCCGACAGGCAGGCAATGGTGGTGCCATGATAGTCGCGGTCGCGGTAGAGGATCTTGTGCTTCTTGCCACCATACCGCTTGTGCGCGATCTGACGAACCATCTTAAACGCCTTCTCGTTCGCCTCAGAGCCCGAGTTGGTGTAGTAGACCCGGCTCATCCCCGGCATTTTCGAGATCAGCTTTTCCGAGAACATCGCGCCGGGGATTGACCCGGCGGAGCCTGCAAAATAGGGCAGTTGAATGAGTTGGTCCCGCACCGCATTGGCAATCCGCTCGCGCCCATAGCCCACGTTGACCGTCCAGACCCCGCCCGAGACCGCATCGATATGCTCGCGGCCCTTCTGGTCCCAGACGCGCATGCCGCGCCCCTCGACGATGATGCGGGGATCGGCCTTTGGATCGGGGCCGGTCCACGGTGCGTGCTGGATCAGGTGATGCCAGACATGGGCGCGATCGGCCTCGACCACGTGGCTGATATCGTTGTCGCGAAGTTTTCCATCCATGTCGTCACTCCTTCATCAATCGCGCACAGCCACACGCCGGATGCGGGGCTGGGCATCAGCGGTCTATCTCAAGACCCGATGTCGCCTCAATCGCAAGCGTTCGAATAGGTCCAAAAATAGGCATTCGATATGTCCAAAATATCCGACGGAAAATCAATATTCTCGCCAAAATGCTGAAAAACAGCCCAAATTTCCGCACGACACCACCGTGCGCCCCTCTATCCACCTAATCGAAAGTCTCTTTTCCAACTTACTGAAATCTCCGTAGGCTCGGGAATATGGCGTTGATCGCCGAACAGCTATCGGGTTGACTTTGCGCTGCGGCGACCACGTCAGCCGCGACCGACGCCTGAACGACAAGCGGCACAGACCGCGAAGACCAACTGGCCGAAAAGCGGGGACAAGCTCCGCACAACATGACCAACGGGAGATAGACAGACATGACACTCAGGGCGAAACTCCTCTCCGCCGTGACCGGCGCTACGCTGCTTGGCGGCGCGGCCGGGGCACAGGAACTCAATGTGGCGTATTTCCTCGAATGGCCGATGCCGTTCCAGTATGCCAAGGAAACCGGTATGTACGAAGAAGCACTCGGCACGAAGGTCAACTGGCGCGCCTTCGACACCGGCACCGCGATGAGCGCGGCGATGGCCTCGGGTGATATCCACCTGTCGGTGAGCCAGGGAGTGCCGCCCTTTGTGGTCGCGGTCAGCGCCGGGCAGGATCTGCAGATCGTGGACGTGGCGGTGAGCTATTCCGACAACGATAACTGCGTCGTGGCAGAGGCGCTGGAGATCGACAAGGACAGCGCCAAAGAGCTTGAAGGCAAGAAGGCCGCCGTGCCGCTCGGCACCGCCGCGCATTACGGCTTCCTCAAGCAGATGAACCATTTCGGCGTCGATATCTCGACCATGGACGTGGTCAACATGGCCCCGCCGGAGGGCGCGGCGGCGATCGCGCAGGGTGCGGTTGACCTGTTCTGCGGGTGGGGCGGCTCGCTGCGCCGCGCCAAGGAGCACGGCAACGTGCTGCTGACCGGTCAGGAGAAGGAAGACCTCGGGATTCTCGTCTTCGACGTGACCTCTGGCCCGGCCGATTTCGTCGTCGAGAATTCCGACATCGTGGCCAAGTTCCTCGCCGTGACCGCCGAAGCCAACGCCATGTGGGCCGACCCCGCCAATCGCGACGAGATGCTGCCGGTGATCGCCAAGGACAGCGGCATGGATGTCGACTCGACTGCGGCCACCATTGACACCTTTGTCTTCCCGCCCGTGGACGAGCAACTCTCTGCAAAATGGCTCGGCGGCGGCGCGCAGGATTTCATGAAGGGCGTGGCCGACGTGTTCGTCGAGGCGGGCAGCATCGACGGGGCTCTCGATACCTACGAGAACAACGTCAATATTGGCCCGCTTCAGCAGGCGGCCGGCGGCTCCTGATCCGCCTTCTCCCCGCACGGGCCGGCGCATTTCGCGCCCGGCCCGCGCACCCGGATTTCACTATTAGTCGAAAAGGGGCGGAGGATGTCGACACTCTCCATCGAAAACATCTCGATGCGGTTCGACCTGCCGAATGGCGGTCACGTTCAAGCGCTTCAGGATGTCACGCTCGAACTTAACACCGGCGAGCTGATGAGCGTTCTGGGACCCTCGGGCTGCGGCAAGACCACGCTACTTAACATTCTAGCCGGTTTTCTTGCCCCGACCGAGGGCCGCATCATCCTCAACGATCATCCCGTAACCGGCCCCGACGCCGAACGCGGCATGGTGTTTCAGCAAGGCGCGCTGTTCGAATGGATGAGCGTGCGCGACAACGTCAGCTTTGGCCCCCGCATGGCCGGCAAGCGCGAGAAGGAATGGCGCGGCACGGTCGATCACCTGCTCGACGTGGTGGGCCTGCAGGATTTCAAGGACAAGGCGGTGTACGAGCTGTCAGGCGGGATGCAGCAGCGCGTGGCGCTGGCGCGGTGCCTGGCCAATGACCCCGACGTGATCCTGATGGACGAGCCGCTCGGCGCGCTCGACGCGCTGACCCGAGAAAAGATGCAAGGGCTGGTGCTCAAGCTCTGGAAGGAGACCGGCAAGACCATCATTCTCATCACCCACTCGGTCGAGGAGGCCCTCCTCCTGGGCGAGCGCCTGCTTGTCATGGCCCCGCGCCCGGGCCGCATCCACAAGGAATACCGCCTGCCCTTCGCCGATGACGGCGTGGGCAAGGACCTGCGCGAGGTCAAGAAGAACCCCGCGTTCGGGGAGAAACGCGAGGAGATCCTGTCGATGATCTGGGACATGGAAGAAGAGATCATGGGCCGCACAGAGGAGGTGGGCGCATGATCATCCTCATCATATATATCGCGATCTTCGCCGCGGCCTTCTTCGTGGTCCGCTTTGGCGTGCGCAAGTTCCGGCAGATGCGGGATTTCACCTCGCTCAAGACCGTCACCTTCGGTGATGAAAGCGCGGTGCGCCCCGACCGTTGGGCAAGCGTCATCTCGGTGGTGACGATCTTCCTGTTGTGGGGCGCGTTCACGGGGTCGAACTGGGTGCCGATCCACGCGCCGGGCCCGTTCGTGGGCGATGCCGAATTCACCTACACACTCGAGGCCCCCGACGGAGCGCGCGATGACGCCACCGTTCTCGTTCGGGTCTTCAACGTCGGCGAAGAGGTCGAGATCCCAGAGGTGGAGCCGGGCGAGGGCTTTGCCAAGAACGACGCCTCGTCGGTGGGCGCATGGCGATCTGACCTGATCCTGATGGACAAGAACGACGAGATCACCCGCAAGGACGGGGCCAAAGTCGTGGCCATCGACGGGCAACCGGTAAGCGCGGGCGAAACCGTCTCCGTTGCGGCGGGCAAGGTTGCGGTCACCTCCAAGGGATCGCTCAACTTCAGCCCCGCTGGCGGCATGCAGATGGAGCCGATCTGGCTGCCCCCGCCTGAAGACGTGGTCAAGCGGGTGGGCGAGATCGCGAATGAGGGCTATCAGAACTTCACCCTGTGGGAGCATCTCTACTGGTCGCTGTTCCGCGTCATCGTGGGCTTTGCGCTCGGGGCCGCTGTCGGCATCCCGCTTGGCTACGCGATGGGCCTCAGCGACTGGTTCCGCGGCTGGTTCGACCCGATCGTGGAATTCATGCGCCCCGTTCCGCCTCTGGCGCTCATCCCGCTGGTCATCATCTGGGCGGGCATCGGTGAATCGGGCAAGATCATCCTGCTGTTTCTCGCAGCCCTCTGGATCATGACCATCTCGGCACGCGCGGGTGTGTCGGGTGTCGCCATTTCCAAGGTGCACGCCGCCTATTCGCTGGGCGCCTCCAAGTGGCAATTGATGCGCCACGTGATCGTACCGAACTCCCTGCCCGAGATTTTCACCGGCGCGCGCGTCGCGATGGGGGTCTGCTGGGGCACGGTCGTGGCCGCCGAACTGGTGGCGGCGGAAAAAGGTGCGGGCATGATGATCATGGTCGCCTCGCGGTTTCAGCTCACTGATATCGTGATCATGGGGATCATCCTCATCGGTATCATCGGCTACGGTATCGACATCCTGATGCGCAAGGCCGAGACATGGTTGGTACCGTGGAAGGGCCGCATCTGACGGTGCAGCCAGAATAAATGCAAAAACAAGGGGGTTGCATCGCGACCCCCTTGATCCGTGTTAGAGACACGTCACGCACGGTCGCTAGAACCGGACCAGAAACCACCGAAACAAGAGCCATGCCATGACCAACCCGCTGCAAGACCTCCTCGTGCTCGACCTCACCCACGTTCTGGCAGGCCCCTTCGCCTCGCTTACCCTCGGCGATCTGGGCGCGCGGATCATCAAGGTCGAACGGCCCGGCACGGGCGACGACACCCGTGCCTTTCCGCCCTTCAAGGACGGGACAAGCGCCTATTTTGCCGCGATCAACCACGGCAAGCAGTCCATCGCACTCGACCTCAAGGCCGGGGACGACCGCGCGATATTCGAGCAACTGCTGGAGCGCGCCGACATCGTGCTGGAAAACTTCCGCCCCGGCGTGATGGAAAAGTTGGGCTATGGCTGGGATGTCCTTCATGCCCGTTATCCGCGCCTGATCTATGGCGCAGTCAGCGGCTTTGGCCATACCGGCCCGGATGCGCTGCGGCCTGCCTATGACATGGTGGTGCAGGCGCGCGGCGGGGTGATGTCGATCACCGGCGAGGCAGGACGCGAGCCGGTGCGCGTCGGTGCCTCGATCGGCGATATCGTGGCGGGAATGTACCTGGTGCAGGGCGTGCTCGCCGCCGTGATAGACCGCGCGAAAACCGGCGCGGGGCGCAAGATCGACGTGGCCATGCTCGACAGCCAACTCGCGATTCTCGAACACGCGGTGGCGATCACCACCACCACGGGCACCCCGCCCGGGCCATCCGGCGCGCGGCACCCCTCGATCAGCCCCTTCGAGACATTTCACGCCACCGACGGCCTATTTGTCATCGCCGCCGGGAATGACGCGCTCTTTGCCCGGCTTTGCGACGTGCTTGGCCTGCCGCTCGCGCAGGACCCGCGTTTCGCCACCAACTCGGCACGATGCGAGAATGCGCGCACGCTCAAGCGGCTGATCGAGGCGATCACGCTCGACCAGCCGAAATCCCACTGGATCGAGAAGCTGGAAGCCTCCGGTGTCCCAACTGGCCCGATCCAGAATGTGGCCGAAGTGCTTCATGACCACCAGATTCTGGCGCGCAACATGGTGGTGGACGTGCTGGACACCGAGGGACAACCGGCCTTCGTGGCTGCTGGCAACCCGATCAAGATGAGTGGTCTCGAGGACACCGCGTCGCGCGCACCCGTTCCATCGCTCGACGGGGATCGCGCGGCGATCCTCGATTGGCTGCAAAAGAACGTGAACAAAGCGTGACGCGCATTGTTCGAGCCGCAGATCACGGCCTAGACTCGGCACATGGAGAATAGCCGCCCGGCCCCTACCACCCTGCCCGATCCCCCTCCCCTCAAGCTGGGCGTGCTGCGCACGCTCGCGCGGCTTGCCATCATCGCGCTTCTCGCGATCGGGCTGCACTTCGTCTTCGTCTGGGCGGAGAACTGGATCCTGAGCAACGAGTACGGCTGGGCAATGCCGGGCCTGCTGCTGGCGGTGCTTGTCATCTATGCCGTGCTCATCGCGATCCCCTTCGTTCCGGGGGTGGAGATCGGGCTTTCGGTGCTTGCGGCAGGTGGACCCGGGATCGCGCCGCTGGTGTGGGTGGCCACGGCGAGCGGTCTGTCGCTGGCGTTCATCGTTGGGTGCACCGTGCCGATCGCCTGGCTGCGCCGCGTGCTTACGGATCTGCACATGATCCGCGCGGCACATAACGTGGCCCGGTTCGAAGCGATGCCGCAAGAAGGCCGGGTTGCGTTTATCCATGCTCTCCTGCCCCGCAAGTACTGCGGCTGGATCATCAAGTACCGCTACGTGAACCTCGCCGTTCTCATCAACATTCCCGGCAATTCGGTGATCGGCGGGGGCGGCGGGATCGCCTTCCTCTCGGGGCTTTCGGGCACGTTCCGCGCACCGCTGGCGATCCTGACCATCGCGATTGCCTCTGCCCCCGTGCCGGTCGCCATCTGGCTCTTCGGGCTGAAACTGCCCTGGGCCTGAGGCCGCCATGCCGCGCGCGTACCGATTCCTGACGCTTGCGGGCTTTCTGGCGCGCGCCTATGGCTTATGTTCCGACAAAGGCACATATGAGCAGGACCAGCCCCATGCCAAACGATCCTCTTGTCGTCTTCACCCCCTCGGGCAAGCGTGGGCGTTTCCCCGTGGGCACCCCGGTGCTCACCGCGGCGCGGCAATTGGGCGTCGATCTCGATTCGGTCTGCGGCGGGCGCGGTATCTGCTCGAAATGCCAGATCACGCCGGGCTATGGCGAGTTTTCCAAGCATGGTGTGACGGTCCGCGACAATGCGTTGTCGGAGTGGAACAAGGTCGAGGAGCGCTATGACCAGAAGCGCGGGCTAAAACCGGGTCGCCGCCTCGGTTGTCAGGCCCAGGTCATGGGCGATGTGGTGATCGACGTGCCGCCTGAATCCCAGGTTCACAAGCAGGTGGTGCGCAAGGCCGCCTCGGCCCGGGTGATCGAGATGGACCCGGCGACCAAGCTCTATTTCGTCGAGGTGGACGAGCCCGACATGCACGAGCCGACCGGCGATCTGGAACGGCTCGCGCGCGCGCTGAAGCGCGAATGGGGCATCGGGGATATCCGTGCCGATCTCACGCTCCTTTCCAGGCTGCAACCGGTGCTGCGCAAGGGCAAGTTCCAGGTGACCGTGGCACTCCATCGCGGCCATGAGAACGACCCGGCGCAGGTGCTCGAAATCTGGCCGGGGCTACACGAGGACGGGCTTTATGGGCTGGCCATCGACCTCGGCTCCACCACCATCGCCGCCCACCTGACCGATCTCGTGACCGGTGAGGTAAAGGCGTCCTCGGGCATCATGAATCCGCAGATTCGCTTTGGCGAGGATCTGATGAGCCGGGTCAGCTATTCGATGATGAACCCTGGCGGCGACAAGGAGATGACGGCGACAGTGCGCGATGCGATCAACGCGCTGGCCGGGGAAATTGCCAGGGAGGCGGAGATTGACCCGGCGCTGATCGTCGAGACGGTCTTCGTCTGCAACCCGGTCATGCATCACCTCCTGCTCGGCATCGACCCGGTCGAACTCGGGCAGGCGCCTTTCGCGCTCGCCACCTCAGGCAGTCTGACCCTAGGCGCGAAAGAGCTCGATCTCGCCGCCATCAACCCGCGCGCGCAGGTCTATATCCTGCCCTGCATCGCGGGCCATGTGGGGGCCGATTGCGCCGCCGTGGCACTGTCGGAAGAGCCGGGCAAATCTGAGGATCTGGCCCTCATCGTCGATGTGGGCACCAATGCCGAGATCCTGCTGGGCGACAAGACCCGCGTTCTGGCGTGTTCCTCGCCCACCGGCCCGGCCTTCGAGGGCGCACAGATTTCTTCCGGTCAACGGGCGGCACCGGGCGCCATCGAGGCGATCCGCATCGACCCCGAAACCAAGGAACCACGCTTTCGCGTCATCGGCTGTGACAAGTGGTCGGACGAGGACGGGTTCGCGGACGAAGTGGGCGCGGGTGGCATTACCGGCATCTGCGGCTCCGGCATCATCGAGGCGGTGGCAGAATTGCGCATCGCGGGGTTGATGGACGAGTCGGGTCTTCTGGGTTCGGCCGAGGCCACCGGCACGCCGCGCATGCAGGCGGAGGGGCGCACGCATGCCTACCTCATCCATGACGGCACCGACGAGGGCGGGCCGCGCATTACCGTGACGCAGGGCGACATCCGTGCCATCCAGCTCGCGAAATCTGCGCTCTATGCCGGTGCGCGCCTCTTGATGGACGAGCGTGGCGTGGACAAGGTGGACCGCGTCGTTCTCGCCGGCGCCTTCGGCGCGCATATTTCGCCCCTGCACGCGATGGTGCTGGGCATGATTCCCGACGTCCCGCTCGACAAGGTGACGAGCGCGGGCAATGCCGCCGGCACCGGTGCCCGCATCGCTCTCTGCAACGTGGCGGCGCGCCGTGAGATCGAGCGCGTGGTGGGCGAGATCACCAAGGTGGAGACCGCCATCGAACCAAAATTCCAGGAGCATTTCGTCGCCGCCAACGCGATCCCGCACAAGACCGCCCCGTTCCCGGAACTGCGCAAGGTAGTGACGCTGCCCAGCCCCAGCTTCAACACCCATGGCGAGAGCGGGGCCGAGGGTGGGCGGCGCAGGCGCAGGCGGGGCTGAGGCTCGCCTTCAGTCCTTCACGAACATCTTGCGCGGCCGGTTGCAGAAGGTCTCGGCCGGGCCGGTCTCCTTGATGAGGATCGACTCGGTGATCTCCAGTCCCCAGTCGGACATCCAGAGACCGGGCATGAAATGGAAGGTCATGCCTGGCTCCAGCACGGTCTCGTCCTCGGCACGTAGGCTTATGGTGCGTTCGCCCCAGTCGGGCGGATAGCTGAGCCCGATGGGATAGCCGCAGCGCGCACCGCGCTCGATTCCGGCACGCTCTAGCGGTGCGGCGAGCGCATTGGCCACGTCGCAGGCGCGACTGCCCGCCGTCGCGGCCTCGAGCCCCGCCTCCAGCCCCTCCACGAGCGCGCGCTCGGCATCGAGCAGGAATTGCGGCGGCTTGCCGAGAAACAGCGTCCGGCAGAGCGGCGCGTGGTAGCGCCGATAACAGCCGGAAATCTCGAAAAACGTCGCCTCGCCAGTGGCGAATTCGCGCCCGTTCCACGTCAGGTGCGGGGCGGCGGCATCCGAGCCCGAGGGCAGGAGCGGCACGATGGACGGATAGTCGCCCCACGCGCCCTCGACACCCCGGATCGCGTCGCGGAAAATTTCGGCCACGATCTCGTTCTTCGGAATGCCCGGCTCGACCCGTTCAATAAGCCCATCGGTGATCTTCTCGGAAATCGCGGCGGCCTTTCGGATAAAGGCCAGTTCCTCCTCGGATTTCACCCCTCGCTGCCAGTTCACCAACGCGGTAACGTCGAGGAAGGTGGCCTCGGGCAGTTCCTCGCGCAGCACCTGCATCGCCTTGGCCGAGAAATAGTAATTGTCCATCTCCACGCCGATGCGCTTATCCGCGAGCCCCATGCCGGTGAGGCGCTCGGCCAGGTCCTGCATCGGGTGACGCTCGGTGGATTGGACGTAGTTGTCGGGATAGCCGATCACCCGGTCGTCGGTCATCCAGACCGTGCGCACGCCGCCATTGGCATCCTGGTTGCGGCCCCACCAGATGGGATCGGCGTCGGGCAACACGATCACCCCCTGGTGCACATAGAAAGACCAGCCATCATAACCCGTCAACCAATGCTGGTTCGACGGGTCGGTAACGAAAATCGCGTCGAGATCGCGCGCGGCCATCGCGCTCCGGGTTTTCTCGAGGCGGCGCTGGTATTCCTGCGGCGAAAAGGGGAGGTCTTTCTCGATCATGTGGTGGTCCGTCATCTGTAAACTGGGGTAACTTCGTCCGCCTTGGGGGATTTTTCCGGCGGCTGCCCCAAGAAACACGCCACCCGATGTCGTTTTCTGACCACCGTGTGACGCGGAGTTGACGCAAGCCGGAGCGGCGCGCAGATTGCGCAGACTTGCAGACAAGGAGACAGCGATGCGCCCCGTTCTGGCCGATGTGTACGCCGCCGCTCAGGTGATCGCCGGGATTGCCGATGCCACGCCGCTGGTGCCCTCACCCCACATGACCGATGTCGCCGGGCAGGAATTCCTGCTCAAGCTGGAGAACATGCAGCCCATCGGCGCATTCAAGCTGCGCGGGGCCTTGAATGCCGTGGCAGGGGTGAAGGAGGCGTCGGGCGTCACCTGCTGCTCCACGGGCAATCATGGGCGCGGCGTGGCCTATGCGGCGCGCGCGCGGGGCATCCGCGCGGTGATCTGCATGTCGGAACTGGTGCCGCAGGCCAAGGTGGACGGCATCCGCGCGCTTGGGGCCGAGGTGCGAATCGCGGGCCGCAGCCAGGACGACGCGCAGGCAGAGGCACAGCGTCTCGTGGCCGAGGAGGGGCTCACGGAAATCTCGCCCTTCGACGATCCAAGGGTAATCGCCGGGCAGGGCACCATCGGGCTCGAGATCATGGCAGCGCGGCCCGATACCGAGGTGCTCCTGGTGCCCTTGTCGGGGGGCGGGCTGGCGGCAGGCGTGGCGATGGCCGCCAAGGCGATCAAGCCGTCGATCCGCGTGGTGGGGATCAGCATGGACCGCGGTGCCGCGATGTATGAGAGCATCCGCGCGGGCCATCCCGTCGAGATCGAGGAGGTGCCGAGCCTCGCCGACAGCCTCGGCGGTGGGATCGGGATGCAGAACCGGCTCAGTTTCCCGATGTGCCGTGATTTCCTGGACGAAGTGGTCCTCGTTTCGGAAGAGGAAATTTACCACGCAATGCAGGTACTCTATTACGAGGACCGGATCGTGGCCGAGGGCGCCTGCGTGGTGGGGCTGGCGGCGGTGCTGTCAGGTAAGGTGAAGGTCACCGGCCCGACCGCCACCATCGTCACGGGCCGCAACCTTGACATGGAGATGTTCACCAGAATCGTGACGGGCCAGGACGTGAAACTGGGCGATGTGACTGTGAAGGGCCAGCCCTATCGGGGGCGCGCATGACCCGTATCGCCTGCCTGTTGGGAAGCCCCCGGCCCGGAGGCAACAGCGACCTGCTGGCCGGGCGGTTGTGCGAGACGGCGGAATCCCACGGTGCCGCCAGCCGTTGCCACGCGCTGCGGGATTTGCGGTTTCGAGGGTATTCAGAGACGGATTCAGATCCCTATGGTCCGGATGACGATCTGGCCCCGGTTTTGGCCGATGTGAAGGAAGCCGATGTGGTGGTGATGGCCACGCCGATCTATTTCTGCAACATGACGGGACTGCTGAAACAGGCGTTCGACCGGTTCTTCGGTTTCTTCAAGCCGGATTATGTGACCAATCCGGAGCCTTCGATTCTGGACCGGGGCAAGACGCTGGTTCTTGTGCAGGTGCAAGGCGAAGGGCCAGAGCGGTATGATGACCTACTGGGCCATTATGGCCCGGCGCTGGACAAGCTGGGCTTTGCCCGGCGCGAATTGATCCGGTCCTGCGGGGTACGGGCGCCGGGGGATGTGCTGAACGACAAGGCTGCGCTGGAACGCGCGGACACGCTGGCCGCAGGGCTGGCCCGTGCACAGGGAGGTTAACCGATGGCACATGATATCCGGATTGTGACCGAGGCGGAATTGCGCGCGGCGGTAGGGCTCGACCGCGAAACCGTGGCCGTGATCGAGCAAGCCTTTGGTGCGCTCTCGGATGGCGGGGTGGTGATGCCGCCGGTCATGTCGATGGAACTGGCCGAGGCGCATGGCGAGGTGGACGTGAAAACCGCCTATATCCCCGGCTTTGACGGGTTCGCGATCAAGGTCAGCCCCGGTTTCTTCGACAACCCCAGGCTGGGCCTGCCGAGCCTGAATGGCCTGATGATCCTGTTTTCGGCCAAGACCGGGCTGGTCGAGGCGGTGTTCCTCGACAATGGCTACCTGACCGATCTGCGCACGGCTGCTGCCGGCGCCGTGGCCGCGCAATACCTCGCCCCCGATCTGGTGCATACGGCAGGCGTGATCGGCTCTGGCGTTCAGGCGCGGCTTCAGGCGCGGGCGGCGCACCTGGTGCGGCCCTTTGACCGGCTACTGATCTGGGGCCGCGACGCAGACAAGGCCCGCGCCTGCGCCGACGATCTGTCGGACCTCGAATGCGATGTCCGCGTGATCGATAACCCCGCAGATCTTGTGCGGGCAAGCCAGCTCGTGATCACCACCACCCCTGCCAAGGAACCCGTGGTCAAGGCGGGTTGGCTGCATCCCGAGTTGCACATCACCGCGATGGGGTCGGATCAGGCGGGCAAGAACGAGATCGACCCGCAGGCGCTGGTGCAGGCCGATCTCTACGTGGCCGATCGCGCGCCGCAGGCCCGGAGCCTCGGCGAATTGCGCGCCGCGCTGGAGGCAGGCCTCTGGGCCGAGGACAACCCGGTGGAACTCGGCGACGTCATCCGGGGCCGCGCGCGCGGGCGACGCGACGCCGACGAGATAACGATCTGCGACCTCACCGGCACCGGCGCTCAGGACACCGCCATCGCCACCCATGTAATGACGTTGCTCGCGGGCCGCGACGTGGGTGCGGTGATCCGCGCATGAGGCTCGACGCGCGCGATCTCGATATCCTGCGGGTGCTGGCCGACGAGGGCCGAATCACCAAGGCTGAACTCGCTACCCGCGTCGGCCTGTCGGCGAGCCCCTGCTGGGAACGGCTTCGGCGGCTGGAACAGGCCGGGCTGATCGAGGGTTATCACGCGCGGATCAGCCTGAAGAAGCTTGGGCCGCATGTCACTGTCTTCGTCGCCGTCGAACTGGCGGACCACACGCCCGCTTCATTCCGCGCCTTCGAGGACAGCGTGCAACATTATGCGCAAGTCACAGCCTGCTGGGCCTTGGGCGGCGGGTTCGACTACCTGATGCAGATCGTGACCCGCGACATCGACGCCTATCAACGGCTCATCGACGAGATGCTGGAGGCCCGGATCGGGTTGGCGCGCTACTTCACGTATATCGTCACCAAGCCGGTGAAATCCCCGCGCCTGCCGCCGCTGGAGATGTTTTTCGGATGAAAAATCTATTTCCGTCAACTCTTTCAGAAGAATAATCTGAAAGCCACGGCAATATCAGCCCCACCCTCTGCGCAAAAAGCATATCTTTCTGCACGAAAGGAGGGCCAAATGTCCGATTCAGCGATCTGGACCCGTAACGGGATCACCGACACGCGACTTATCCGCAACTTCGCCTACGTGAACGGCAAATGGGAAGCTGGCGAAGGCGGCGCGACGATTACGGTCAGCAACCCCGCCGATGGCGCAGCACTCGGTGACGTGGCGAGCCTCAGCGCCGATCAGGCGCGCGCGGCGGTGGATGCCGCGCAAGGCGCCTTTGACGACTGGGCGATGACGCTGCCACAGGACCGTTCCACCATTCTGCGCCGGTGGTTCGACCTGATGATCGAGCACCGCGAGGATCTGGCGCGGATCATGGTGCTGGAACAGGGCAAGCCGCTCTCGGAAGCACGCGGTGAGATCGACTACGCTGCGAGCTTCGTCGAATATTACGCAGAGGAATCGAAGCGCCCCAATATCGAGGGTGTCACCAGCCACCTGCCCGATGCAGAGGTCGAATTGTGGCTGGAGCCGGTGGGTGTTGCGGCCTTGATCACCCCGTGGAACTTCCCCGCCGCGATGCTGACGCGCAAGGCCGCGGCGGCAATGGCAGCGGGCTGCACCGTTGTGACGCATCCCTCTGGAGAGACGCCCTACTCGGCGCTCGCCCTCGCCGAACTGGCCGAGCGCGCGGGCATCCCGGCGGGGGTGTTCAACGTGGTCACGGGCCGTGCGTCAACCGTGGTGGAGCCCTGGACCGAAGATACCCGCGTGCGCGCACTCAGCTTCACCGGTTCGACCAGTATCGGGCAGCTGCTTTATCGACAATGCGCGGGGACGGTGAAGAAACTGGTCATGGAACTGGGCGGCCACGCCCCGGTGATCGTGTTCAAGAACGCCGATCTGGAAACCTCGGTCGTGGAATCGATCAAGGCGAAATTCGCCACCTCCGGGCAGGATTGCCTCGGCGCGAACCGCATCTATGTAGAGCGCGCGATTTATGACGAGTTCTGCCGACGCTTTACCGACGCTACACAGACACTCAAGATCGGGCGCGGCATGGACGATCCGGACATCGGCCCGCTGATGAACGAGAAAGCGGTGCAGAAACAGGAAGAGCACGTGGCGGACGCGCTCAAGCACGGCGCGAAACTGGCTTGCGGTGGCAAGCGTGACGAGCTTGGCCCGCTTTTCTATCAGCCCACAGTGCTGACGGATGTGCCAGACGCCGCTGCGATCATGTGCGACGAGACTTTCGGCCCGGTGGCCGCGATCACGCCGTTCGACACCGAGGAAGAGGTCGTGCGCCGCGCCAATGCCACCGAGTTTGGCCTCATCGCCTATCTGCACAGCCACGACCCACGCCGCATCTACCGGATGACCCGGGCGCTGCAGTTCGGCATGGTGGCCGTCAATCGCACCAAGGTCACCGGCGCACCAATCCCCTTCGGCGGGGTCAAGCAATCGGGCCTGGGCCGCGAGGGCGCAAGGCGCGGCATGGAGGAATTCATGGAGATCAAATACGTCTGCCGCGATTGGGCGTGACGTACGGATCTTTGGATATTTTTGGCAAGATGAAGACGGGGGGCGCCCCCAATGAAAGGAAAAACGATGCTGCGTAACGACCAACTCGATCAATGGGATCGCGAAAACTTCTTCCACCCCTCGACGCATCTCGCGCAATTCGCGCGCGGCGAGGCGCCGAACCGGATCATCACCGGCGGCAGCGGCTGCCATATCGAGGACCGCGAGGGCAATCGCCTGCTTGACGCATTTGCCGGGCTCTACTGCGTCAACGTGGGCTACGGGCGTCAGGACATTGCCGATGCGATCGCCGAACAGGCCAAGGAGTTGGCCTATTATCACGCCTATGTGGGCCACGGTACCGAAGCGTCGATCACGCTGGCCAAGATGATCCTCGACCGCGCGCCCGATCACATGAGCAAGGTCTATTTCGGCCTCTCGGGGTCGGACGCCAACGAGACCAACATCAAGCTGATCTGGTATTACAATAACATCCTCGGCCGCCCCGAGAAGAAGAAGATCATCTCGCGCTGGCGCGGATATCACGGCTCTGGCCTGATGACCGGCTCGCTTACGGGCCTGCACCTGTTCCACCGGAAGTTTGACCTGCCGATGAGCCAAGTGATCCACACCGAGGCCCCCTATTACTATCGCCGCGACGATGTGAGCATGAGCGAGGAACAGTTCGTCGCCCATTGCGCGTCTGAGCTTGAGGCGCTGATCGACCGCGAGGGGGCCGATACCATCGCCGCGTTTATCGGCGAGCCGGTGCTGGGCACCGGGGGTATCGTGCCGCCGCCCGCTGGTTACTGGGAGGCGATCCAGCCGATCCTCGAGAAGCATGACATCCTGCTCATCGCCGACGAGGTCGTAACCGGCTTCGGCCGCCTGGGCACGATGTTCGGCTCGGAGCATTACGGGCTCAAGCCTGACCTCATCACCATCGCCAAGGGACTGACCTCGGCCTATGCGCCGCTCTCCGGCTCCATCGTCAGCGAGAAGATGTGGAAGGTGCTGGAGCAGGGCACCGACGAGAACGGCCCGATCGGTCACGGCTGGACCTACTCGGCGCACCCCATCGGCGCGGCGGCGGGGGTGGCGAATCTCAAACTGCTCGATGAGCTCGACCTGATCGCGAACAACCGCGAGGTGGGTGGCTATCTCAACAGGACCATGACCGAGGCGCTCGGTGATCATCCGAACGTGGGCGAGGTGCGCGGTGAGGGGATGCTTTGTGCCGTCGAGTTCGTGAAGGACAAGAGCAGCCGCACCTTCTTCGATCCCGCCGACAAAGTCGGTCCGCAGGTCGCCTCGACGCTCGCTGCCGACCATGTCATCGGACGCGCCATGCCGCAGGGGGACATCCTCGGATTCGCCCCGCCGTTCTGCCTGACGCGCGAAGAGGCCGACGAGGTGGTGGCAAAAACCCTGCGCGCGGTGCAGGCGGTGCTAGGCTGAGTCCCGTGACAAGACCTGAACTTCAGGACATTTGGAGCGGCCCCGGGGCGGGGCCGCTCCAAAGATCGCAGGACAATCGCCCGGAATCGCTCAGTACGCAGTCGGTTTGGCCTGTCACAGCGCGAATTCTCAAAAAAGCGCCGCTTCAAGCTTGCAACAGAAGGCGTTTGTCGGTTTAGACTGCATCCAACGCGGGGAACACCGCAGCAAAATAAACACAGGGAGCCGCAATTGGCCGAGATCGCGACCAACGATGCGTTCGTCGAATTTGAACGCGTGCAAAAGAGCTATGATGGCGAGCAACTCGTCGTCAAGGACCTCAACCTGAACATGCCGAAAGGCGAGTTCCTGACCATGCTGGGGCCGTCCGGGTCGGGTAAAACTACCTGCCTGATGATGCTGGCAGGGTTCGAAACCGCAACCCACGGCGAGATCCGGCTGGACGGAAAGCCGATCAACAACATTCCGCCACACAAGCGCGGAATCGGCATGGTGTTCCAGAACTACGCGCTGTTTCCGCACATGACGGTGGCCGAGAATCTGGCCTTTCCGCTGGAGGTGCGCAAGATCGGCAAGTCCGACCGCGAGCAAAAGGTCAGGCGTGCGCTGGACATGGTGCAAATGGGCGATTTCGGCGGGCGGCGTCCCGCGCAGCTTTCCGGCGGACAGCAGCAGCGAATCGCGCTGGCGCGCGCGTTGGTGTTCGAGCCAGAGCTGGTACTGATGGACGAGCCGCTGGGCGCGCTCGACAAGCAGCTGCGCGAGCACATGCAGTTCGAGATCACCAACCTGGCGCATGAGCTGGGCATTACGGTGGTCTACGTGACCCACGACCAGACCGAGGCGCTGACCATGTCGGACCGGGTAGCCGTGTTCGACGATGGCCGTATCCAGCAGTTGGCTGCACCCGACGAGCTCTACGAGAGCCCGCAGAACAGCTTCGTGGCGCAGTTCATTGGCGAGAACAACACGCTGGGCGGCACGGTCAAGGAGATCAAGGACGGCTTCGCGCTGGTCGAGGTGGACGGTGGCGGGCTGATCGACTGCAAGGCAGTCAATGTCGAGAAACCGGGTGACCGCACGCTCGTCTCGATCCGCCCCGAGCGGGTGGAGACCAACATGGACCGGCTCAATGCCGATGCCCACACGCTTGATGCCGAGGTTCTGGAATTCATCTACATGGGCGACGTGTTCCGCACCCGCCTGCGCGTGGCCGGGCGCGATGATTTCATCATCAAGACACGGAACTCGGCGGACCAGACACGGCTCAAGCCGGGCACCAAGGTCAATATCGGCTGGCAGCCCGAGGATTGCCGCGCGCTGGACGCCGTCTAGGTCGTGACGTGTTCGCGCTCGTCAGAGGCGGGCGCGTGACCCCAGAGGTTCCGCTGTTCAACCCGTAGCACGGAGCCCGACAAGTGAAACGGGACTTACTTGGGAGTATAACATGAAACTCACAACGACGCTTCTGACCTCGACCGCGCTAACCGTCGCGGCAGGGGTTGCCGCCCACGCACAGGAAATGGCCAACGACATGACGTTCGTCTCCTGGGGTGGCGCCTATCAGGCCAGCCAGCAGAACGCCTATGCCGAGCCCTACAAGGAGATGCACCCCGAGGTGTCGATCGTCTGGGATGAAAGTTCCAACGAGGCAGTGGCCAAGCTGCGGGCCATGAACGAGGCCGGCAACATCACCTGGGATCTCGTGGACGTCGTGGCGGCCGACGCGATGCGCCTGTGCGACGAGGGCCTTGCGATGGAGATCGACCACGACGAGGTTCTCGCCGACGCGCCCGACGGCACCGAGGCCAGCGACGATTTCGGCGACCTGATCGTCAGTGACTGCTTCATCCCGCAGATCGTCTATTCCACCACCTTCGGCTATCGCACCGACATGGTGCCCGAAGGTGTCGAGGCACCGAACGATATCTGCGACGTCTGGGATACCGAGACCTATCCCGGCAAGCGCAGCCTCGAGAAGCGCCCGATCAACAACATGGAATGGGCCCTGCTCTGCGACGGCGTGGCCAAGGACGAGGTCTATGACGTGCTCGCCACCGACGATGGGCAGCAGCGCGCGCTCGATAAGCTGGACGAGATCAAGGACGACGTGATCTGGTGGTCGGCCGGCGCCGACACGCCGCAGCTTCTGGCCGATGGCGAGGTCTTCATGGGATCGACCTACAACGGTCGCCTGTTCTCGGCGATCGTGGAGCAGGATCAGCCGATCGCGATGATGTGGGATGCGCAGGTGTTCGACCTCGACGGCTGGATCGTTCCCGCCGGCCTGCCGGAGGATCGCCTCGCTCGCGTGATGGACTTCCTGCATTTCGCCACCGACACGCAGCGTCTGGCGGACCAGGCAGCCTATATCAGCTACGGCCCGGCGCGTGCATCCTCGGCACCGATGGTTGGCAAGCATGCCGAGCTCGGCATCGACATGGCACCCCACATGCCGACCGATCCGAACAATGCCAAGAACACGTTCCTCTACAACTACGAGTTCTGGGCGGATTACCGCGACGACATCGACGCCAAGTTTCAGGCGTGGCTGGCCCAGTAAGGGCAAGTCTTTCGGAAGGGGCCTTCGCGGCCCCTTCCGTCCTTTCATTGGTTTGACCCATTGAAGAATCAAAAGAAACCGACGGGGACGACATGAGCAATGTGACAGACGCCACGACAGGCGCAGGCGAGCCGGTGCCGGGCGAAAATGGCACGCGGACCGCGAAGACAGAGAACGGCCCGGTCATGGCCGCCGACGGCCGCCCTCTGAAGCAAACGCTCAGGCGCACGCTTCGCCGGGAGAAGATGCGCGCGCTGTTGCTGATCGCGCCGCTGCTTATTTTTGTCGTCGTCACCTTTATTGTGCCGATCCTGTCGATGCTCTTTCGTTCGGTCGAGAACGATATCGTGCAGAACACCATGCCGGAGACGGTGCAGGCTCTGCAGGCCTGGGATGAGCAGGGCACCGAGCCGCCGGGCGATGAGGTTTTCGTCCCGCTGTATTTCGACCTCTTCAAGGCCTCTGAGGCCAAGGAACACACCAAGCTCGGCAGCCGACTCAACTATGAACAGCCGGGCTTGTCGTCGATGTTCCGCGGCACCGGTCGCGACCTCGACGATATGGGCGAGGAATTTCAGGACGTGTTCGAGGAAATCGACCCCGCCTTTGAGACCGCCGCCTTCTGGCACGAGCTGCTCTCGGGCGCGGGCGGCGAGGCTCTGCTGAAAGAGCGCCGCAACCTCTACGAGGAGTTGACTGGCGAGGAGATGCGGGGCGATGTCGGCTTCACCCCCTCGACAGAAATGGCCGAGATGCTGCCGTGGACCACAAAGGCCTACACCGATTTCGCGATCTGGACGGCCATCGAGGAAGAGGACGTGGTAGCCGAGGAAGAGCCCTGGGAGGCCGTCTATGCCGCCCTGGGCCAGGACTTGCGGAGCCCCGACACGGTGGCTGCGATCGAGGCCTATTCCGGCCCTTGGTCCACCACTCTCAAGGCCGCGGCGGAGAATCGCGACCAGCTTCCGCAAGACAGCTTTCGCGAGATGTTCGTGGCTTCCGACAAGGATTGGGGCAGCCTGGAGGCGTGGCGCACCATCTCGCTCTACAGCCCGCCCATCACTGCCGGCTATTTCCTGAATTCGGTGGATCTGACCAAGACCGTGGACGGGATCAAGGCGCGCCCCGAGACGCAGCAAATCTACCTCACGCTGTTCCAGCGAACGCTGATCATGTCGCTGATCATCACCGGCTCCTGCATCCTGCTGGGCTATCCCGTGGCGTGGCTCTTGGCCAACCTGCCGCTGCGCACGGCCAACGTGCTCATGATCCTCGTGCTGCTGCCGTTCTGGACCTCGCTCCTGGTACGCACCTCGGCATGGAAGGTTTTGTTGCAGCAACAGGGGGTCATAAACGAGATCCTCGTCTGGCTCGGTTTCGTCGATGACGCGAACCGCCTGATCCTGATGAACAACGCCACCGGCACCGTAATCGCGATGACGCATATCCTCTTGCCATTCATGATCCTGCCGCTCTACTCGGTGATGAAGACCGTCCCGCCCAGCTACCTGCGCGCGGCAAAATCACTGGGCGCCACCAACTGGACGGCCTTCTGGCGGGTCTATTTCCCGCAATCCGTCCCGGGGATCGGCGCGGGCAGCATCCTCGTCTTCATCCTGTCCATCGGCTACTACATCACGCCCGAGATCGTGGGCGGCACCAGCGGTGTCTTCATCTCCAACCGGATCGCCTATCACATTTCCTCGTCGCTCAACTGGGGGCTCGCCGCAGCGCTGGGCAGCATCCTGCTGATCGTGGTGCTGGCGCTCTACTGGTGCTACGATCGGATCGTGGGCATCGACAACGTGAAACTCGGAGGCTGAGGCATGTCCAACCTAATCGTCGATATCCCGCGCCCGCCGCTCAACGGCTTCACCCTGCCACTGATGGCGATTTTCGCCGGCTGTTTCGGCTTCGTCGTGGGCAACGTCTTTGCCCAGCCGCTAATCGGGTTCCTGATCGGAGCGGTGATCGGGGCCGGGGTAGCACTGCTGGCGCATAATTTGCCGCGCAGCCGCCGCAACGTCCGCCTCGGGCTGATCGCCGTCTTCGGGCTGATCGGCCTCTTTCTGGTGGGGCCTGGCGCACTGGTAGCGGGATTGCTGATCGGGGCGGTCCTGAGCTGGGCCGCCTACTGGCTGGACGGCGGCGCGTATCGCTCCCGCGTGCCGATCTACTACACCGCCGGGCAGACGCTTTGGCACAATTCCTTCCTGTTTATCTGTGGACTGGTCTTTTTCTTTCTGATCGCACCGCTGTTCCCGGTTATGTGGCTGAGCTTCAACGCCGAGAATTTCTTCACCTTCACGCCGGAAATGCTGAACTTCCAGGCAGAGGGTTATTCGCTCAAGCATTACCGCGATTTCCTCGGCACCGAGGAATGGATGGTGCCGCTGAAAAACTCGCTGATCATCGCGCCCTTTGCCACTTTCATATCGGTTAGCCTCGGCACGTTGGCGGCCATCGGCCTCAGTCAGTCACACGTGCCCGGGCGGCAGGCGATCATGGCGATCCTGATCTCGCCGATGATCGTGCCACTGATCATCTCGGCCACCGGGATGTTTTTCTTCTACGCGCCGCTGGGCAACTGGCTGGAGGCCGCTCTCGGGCTGAACCGCTCCTTCGTAGGCTACCTCAAGGTGATCCTCGCCCATGCCGCGCTGGGGGTGCCCTTCGTGATCATCACCGTGACCGCCACGCTGGTGGGCTTCGACAAGTCGCTGACCCGCGCCGCGGCCAACATGGGCGCAGACCCGGTGACCACCTTCTTTCGCGTGCAGATGCCGCTCATCCTGCCAGGGGTGATCTCGGGGGGGCTTTTTGCCTTCATCACCTCGTTCGACGAGGTGGTGGTGGTGCTCTTCGTCGGCTCGGCGCAGCAACAGACGCTACCGTGGCAGATGTTCACCGGCTTGCGCGAGCAGATCAGCCCGACGATCCTGGCGGCGGCAACGATCCTCGTTACCGTTTCCATCTGCCTGCTGACCACGGTCGAGTTGCTCCGGCGCCGGTCAGAGCGGCTGCGAGGCCTGAGCCCGGGCTAACGCGACGTCCTGCTTGGCCCGCCGATCGCGACGGGCTTAGCTTGCGCGCATGGAATTTGACTACATCATCGTCGGCGGCGGCTCCGCTGGCTGCGTGATGGCAGCGCGCCTGAGCGAAGACGCAGCCACCCGCGTCTGCCTTGTCGAGGCGGGCGGTGGCGGGCGCGACATCTTCGTCCGCGCCCCCGCGCTGGTGGCAGCGATGGTCTCGGGGCGGCCACGGATCAACAACTGGGCATTTCACACCGTACCGCAGCCGGGACTGAACGGGCGGCGTGGGTTTCAACCGCGCGGCCGCGCGCTGGGCGGGTCGAGCGCGATCAACGCCATGCTCTACACGCGTGGCCACCCGCGCGACTATGACGAATGGGCCGATCTCGGCTGCGACGGCTGGGATTGGCAGAGCGTGCTGCCGTGGTTTCGCCGCGCCGAAGGCAATACCGCGCGCGGCGGCGATCTGCACGGGCAAGACGGGCCACTCAAGGTCCGCGACCAAAGCGCGCCACGCACCATTTCCAGCGCCTTCATCGACGCCTGCGCCCACCTTCAAATCCCCCGCAACCCGGATTTCAACGGGCCCCGACAGGAAGGCCCCGGCCTCTACCAGGTCACGCAATTCGCCGGTGGCCCGAACAACGGCGAGCGCTGCTCGGCGGCGGCGGCCTATCTCTTTCCCGCGATGACGCGCCCCAACCTCACGGTGATTTCCCGCGCGCTGG
Organism: Roseovarius sp. A46; assembly: GCF_004126395.1. Lineage (NCBI taxonomy): Bacteria > Pseudomonadati > Pseudomonadota > Alphaproteobacteria > Rhodobacterales > Roseobacteraceae > Roseovarius > Roseovarius sp. A46. The sequence continues at coordinate 90,812 of NZ_PVWS01000009.1, forward strand.
CCTGTCGCATCCTCGTCGAGGACGGTCACGCCACGGGCCTGCGCTACCGCCACCGGGGTCAGTTGCATGAAATCCGCACGCGCCACGAGGTGATCCTCTCGGCGGGGGCCTTCGGTTCGCCGCATCTGCTCAAGCTCTCGGGCATCGGCCCGGCAGAGGAACTCGTGGCACACGGAATCCCTCCGGTGCGCGACCTGCCCGGGGTGGGCGAGAACCTGCAGGACCACCTCGACTACATCCTCGCCGAGACATCGAAACGGGACGACGTGGTGAGCCTCGGCCCCAAGGGGCTGTGGCAGTTGGGCAAGGCTGCGCTGCGGTGGCGGCGCACCGGCGCGGGGCATTTCGCGACACCCTATGCCGAGGCGGGGGCCTTCCTGCACTCGGCTCCCGGCCTCGACCGGCCCGACCTCCAGCTACATTTCGTGATCGGTATCGTCGAGAACCACATGCGCCGCCTGCATTTCCGGCCCGGCTATTCCTGCCATGTCTGCGTGCTGCGGCCCCACAGCCGGGGCCGGGTGACGCTCGCCTCTCCTCGCCCCGCCGACGCTCCGCTGATCGACCCGGCCTTCCTGAGCGACCCGCGCGACCTGCCCCTGATGATGACCGGCACGCGCCGGATGGACGCGATCCTCGCTGCCCCGCCGCTCGCGCCGTGGCGCAAGACGCGCCTGCACGACCATGACTGGAGCGATGCCGCGCTGGAGCGCGATATCCGCGCCCGCGCCGACACGATCTATCATCCGGTGGGCACCTGCGCGATGGGACGAGGCGAGATGGCGGTGGTGGACGCGCAGGGCCGCGTGCACGGCGTCGCGGGGCTGCGCGTGGTCGATGCCTCGATCATGCCGCGCCTTGTGGGGGGCAATACCAACGCCCCCACCATCATGATTGCGGAAAAGATCGCTGGAGAAATGACAGGGCGCGCGCCGGATCAGGCGCGGTAGCGCGCGAGGAACATCTCGACCGCACCATTCACCACCCGCTCTATATCGGCCTCGCTCGGGGCGTCGCACATGCCGCACAGTGACCGTACGAACAGATCGCCCTTGCACAATTCGCCAAACTGATTGGCGGCAAGGTCCATGTCGTCGATCCGCAGTATCCCCGCCTCGACATAGGGCGCCAGAACCTTGCTCATCCGCTCGCGCACGAGCGCTGGACCCGAGGCGTAGAACCGGCGTCCAAGCTCGGGGAAGCGGTGGGATTCGGCCACGCAGATGCGAAACACCTGCTGCCCGAAATCCGACAGGAAAAACCGCACGATCCGGCTCGCGGCCTCGTGCAGCACCTCCTCGATCGGGGCGCCCGACCCGATCACCTCGATCGCCTCCTCGGCCTGCCGGTTGCACTCGATCCGCGCCACCTCGGAGAACAGCAGCCGCTTGTCGGGGAAATAGCTGTAGAGCGTTGCCTTGGAAACCTGCGCCTCGCGCGCGATCTCGTCCACGCTCGCACCTTCGAACCCGTCGCGCATGAAAACGCGGCGTGCGCCTTCTAGCACCTGGTCGAACTTGCGGCCTTTCTTGATCTCGGCGGCGGGTGCCGACATTTGCATCCTCCCGGCAGGTCCGGGCAGTCTATTCGGGCCAGGACGGCATCCGCAAGCACATCTGCGTGTGCAAGGAGAGAAGGCGGGCCGCCCGGTTCGGGCGGCCCCATGCCCGGGTTACTTGTCGATGCCACCGGTGCCCTGCGTCACCGGCTGCGGTGCGGGCTCAGGGTAGGTGAGTGTGGGGTGAGGCCGCTCGCATCGATGCTGAAGGCCACGGCGGGCGCAGCGGCGAGCGAGACGGCAAGGGTGATGGCGGTGAGGGCGGGCTCCATGGTAAACTTCACTATCTGAACTGATCTGTTCAGCGAGAGGTGAGCCACTTGGTTCAGATGTCACGGTGATTTCAAACCGAGCGGTTCATTTTAATCGCCTCTAACCGACCTCTTGATTCCAGCCACCAGTTCGATAGATTAGAATAATTCTAAATAATGCCACGAGACACGCATGTTCCCTCATCTCACCTCCCGACGCCGCTTCGCGGACCTCTCCGAGCAGGAAATTCTCGCTCTTGCGATCTCGTCCGAAGAGGACGACGCCCGCATCTACCGAACCTATGCCGAGAGCCTGCGCGCCGACTACCCCGACACCGCCGCCATCTTCGACGGCATGGCGCGGGAAGAGGACGGACACCGGCAGCGCCTGATCGACCTGCATCGCGCCCGCTTTGGCGAGGTCATCCCGCTCATCCGGCGCGAACACGTCGCGGGCTTCTACGCGCGCCGCCCCGTCTGGCTGGTGGAAAACCTAGGGATCGAGCGCATCCGCGACGAGGCCGAGGCAATGGAGCACGACGCCGAAGCCTTCTATCTCAAGGCCGCGCAGCGCAGCAGCGACGCCGCCACGCGCAAGCTTCTCGGCGATCTGGCCGCCGCCGAGAGCGGGCATCAAGCCCGCGCGGGAGAGTTGGAGGCCGAGCACCTTGGTCCGCAGGCCCGCGATGCCGAGGACCGCACCGCCAAGCGGCAATTCGTGCTGACATGGGTGCAGCCGGGGTTGGCAGGGCTGATGGATGGCTCGGTCTCCACGCTGGCGCCGATCTTCGCGACCGCGTTTGCCACGCAGGACACCTGGACCACGTTCCTCGTCGGCCTCGCAGCCAGCGTCGGCGCTGGCATCTCGATGGGTTTCACCGAGGCGGCGAGCGACGATGGAGAGCTTTCGGGGCGCGGCAGCCCGTTCAAACGCGGCCTCGCCTCGGGCTTCATGACGACAGTTGGGGGCCTGGGCCACGCCCTGCCCTATCTCATCCCGGACTTCTGGACCGCCACGATCATTGCCTTTGTCGTGGTGTTCATCGAGCTGTGGGCCATCGCATGGATTCAGAACCGCTACATGGAAACCCCGTTTTTCCGCGCGGCGTTCCAGGTGGTCCTTGGCGGCGCGCTGGTCTTTGCGGCGGGGGTGCTGATCGGCAGCGGCTAGCGATGAAGATCAATTGGAAAGCATAGCTTTCAAAAATGATAAGAATTAATTCCTTTTCGTTAGCTGTGCTGATAAATATAACAAGTGTCACAGCCACCCCGAGCCATTCGAGGGACACGTGACCGCCACGCCATCCAAACTGACAGTTACCGTTCAGCGCGGCTCCGAAGGCGCGATCCGTCAAGAGGTGTTCGACGTCCCCGCCTACGAGAACCAGACGGTTCTGGACGTGGTGACGTGGATTCAACAGATGGCGGACCCGACGCTCAGCTACCGGTTCGCCTGCCGCGTCGGCATGTGCGGCTCTTGCGCGATGATGGTCAATGGCGTGCCGCGCTGGACCTGCCGGACCCATGTGAACAAGGTGGCCGCGGACGGGCAACTCGCCATCGCGCCGCTGCGCAACCTGCCGGTGATCAAGGATCTTGCCGCCGATATGGACCCGTTCTTCGACAAGTGGGTGGCAGCGGAGGCGCGGCATCACCCCTCGGCCGGGCGCAGCGACGATTTCGACCCGGTCACGTCCCGCGAACCTGCCCGCGCCGAGGCCGATCTCGGGATCGAATGCATCAACTGCGGGATCTGCTATGCGGCCTGCGATACGGTGGCGGGCAATCCCGATTACCTCGGCCCCGCCGCGCTGCAACGGGCGTGGACGCTTCTGAACGACAGCCGCGACGGGGATCGCGATGGCATCCTCGCGGCAGTGTCGGGCAAGGGGGGCTGTCACAACTGTCACTCAATGGGCAGTTGCGCGCAGTATTGTCCCAATGATCTCAACCCGATGCGCGCAATCGCGGGGCTGAAGCGCGAGACGGTCAGGGCGGCATGGGGAGGCAAGCGCGATGCTTGATCTGCGGCTCTACATGGCGCAGCGGCTGAGCGCGCTGGTGATGGTGCCGCTGGTTCTGGGCCATATCGCGGTGATGATCTATGCCATTCAGGGCGGCCTCTCCACCGCTGAAATCCTTGGCCGCACCCAAGGTAGCCTGTTGTGGTTCCTGTTCTACGGGGCCTTCGTGGTCGCCGTCTCGGTCCACGCCGCCATTGGCTTGCGCGTCATCGCGCATGAATGGGGCGGGCTGCGGGGGCGGGTGCTCGACTGGCTGATGTGGGGCATCGGTGCGTGTCTGTTTTACGTCGGTATTCTGGCGGTATTCACGGTGACCCTGTCATGAAAACGCCGCCCCGATCTCACCCGCTCTGGCTCGCCTTTCTGCTGCACCGCCTCTCGGGGCTGGCGCTGGCGCTCTTTCTGCCGGTGCACCTGTGGCTCTTGTCACAAGCGGTCACGTCACCCGCCACGCTCGACGGCTTCCTCGCCTTCGCCGAGCATCCGCTGGTGAAAGTCGCGGAGTTTGGCCTCGTCTTCCTGCTCGCCGTTCACATGGCCGGCGGCCTGCGTCTGCTGGCGCTGGAATTCCTGCCCTGGTCCGACCGGCACAAGACCTACGCCGCCGCCGCGGTCGGCGCAGCCCTGTTCTTGTCCGGCACGTTTTTCCTGAGGGCGATCTGATGGTGAAAATCGACCGGCACGATACCGATATCCTGATCATCGGCACCGGCGGCGCGGGTCTCTTCGCCGCGCTCCACGCCCAGCAATCGGCGCCCGAAGGCACGCGCATCACCATCGCCGTCAAGGGCCTGATCGGCAAATGCGGCTGCACCCGCATGGTGCAGGGCGGCTATAACGTGGCACTTGGTGGCGGCGACACGGTCGAGCGGCATTTCATGGATACCATTCAGGGCGGCAAATGGCTGCCCAACCAGGACATGGCGTGGAAGCTGTGCGAGCAGGCGGTGGTGCGCATCCACGAGTTGGAAAACGAGATCGGCTGCTATTTCGACCGCAACCCCGACGGCACCCTGCATCAAAAGGCCTTTGCCGGGCAGACCGCCGACCGCACGGTCCACAAGGGCGACCTGACCGGCATCGAGATCATCAGCCGGTTGATGGAGCAGGTGCTGGCGCGCCCCGTCGAGAAATTGCAGGAGCACCGCGCGATTGGTTTGATCCCGACGCGCGACGGCGGCGCATTGGCGGGGGTTCTGTTCATCGACATGCGCACCGGGGGCTTTCGCCTCGTGCGGGCGAAAACCGTCCTCATGGCCACCGGTGGCGGCCCCACGATGTACAAGTACAACACCCCCTCGGGCGACAAGACGATGGACGGCCTTGCCATGGCGCTGCGCGCGGGGCTGGAACTGCGCGACATGGAAATGGTGCAGTTTCACCCCACGGGCCTGTTGGCCGGGGACCATACAAGGATGACCGGTACGGTGCTGGAAGAGGGGTTACGCGGCGCGGGCGGGCGGCTTCTGAACGCGGCCGAAAACCGCTTCATGTTCGACTATGACGCCAAGGGGGAGCGCGCCACGCGCGACGTGGTCAGCCGCGCGATCTATGCCGAGATGCGCAAGAACAACACGAGCCAAAATGGTGGCGTCTTCATCTCGATGGCCCACCTTGGCCCCGATCATGTGCGCGCGAAATTCCCCGGCATGGTTAAACGCTGCGCCGACAGCGGGTTCGATCTGGCGGGCGGCCTGGTGGAGGTGGTGCCGACCGCGCATTACTTCATGGGCGGCGTGGTGGTCGATGCCGACACCCGCACGGCGATGGAGGGGCTTTACGTCGCCGGAGAGGACGCGGGTGGCGCGCATGGCTCCAATCGCCTCGGCGGCAATGGCGTGGCCAATTCCACCGTCTACGGCGGGGTGGCGGGCGACGTGATGGGCGCGGATATCCGGGCCATGGGCGCGCTGCGCGATCCCTGCCCCGAAGTCTTGCAGGCGGAGGTGAGCCGCGCGCTGCACCCGCTCAGCCGCCCCCCCGGCCTCGTGCAGCCGATGCGCCACGCCCTGCAAGAGGCGATGTGGGAGGATGTGGGCGTCATGCGCAACGCCGCCGGCATGGAGCAGGGCCTGACCCGTATCGCCGATATTTCCACCGAGTTGATGGAGGTCGGCGTCGCGGGTGACGATCTGGCCTTCAACCTCACCTGGCATGACTGGCTGAATCTGCGCTCGCTGTGTGATATATCTGAGGCGATCACGCTGGCCGCGCTTGCCCGCGAAAACTCGCGCGGGGCGCATTACCGAGAGGATTTCCCGGAAACGGGCGATCTGGATGCGTCTTATTTCACCGTGGTCACGCAACCGGGTGATGCGCTCGACGTGCGCCGCGACCCGGTTCAATTCACCAAGGTGCGCCCGGGCGAGACGATCCTGCCCGACGGCGCGCCGGAAACACTGGTGGCAGCACAATGATACCGATTGACGTGATCGAGAGCACCGCCGGGACGCTGATGGACAAGGCGGCGATCGAGATCCCCGACGACTATCTGACCGGGCTGCGACACGCGGCCGAAACCGAGGACGGGGATCTGTCGTCCTTTGTCCTGCAAGCCATGCTGGAGAATTACAAGGCCGCCAAGGAGGATCGCCGCGCCATGTGCGGCGATACCGGCTGCCCGCGCTGGTACGTGAAGATGGGCAACGAGACGCAGATCGAGGGCGGGCCTGTCGCCTTGGAAACCGCGCTCCGCCGCGCCACGGCCCATGCCACCGATGGCGTGCCGCTGCGCCCCAACCGGGTGCACCCGCTGTGGCGCACGGACCACAACAACAACGTCGGCATCGGCGCGCCCGAGATCGAATACGGCTACGAGCCGGGGGGCGAATGGATCGACCTCATCACCGTGCACAAGGGCGGGCTTTTTGGCACCGATTACCGGATGCTGTTCCCGTCCGACGGGATCGAGGGGATCAAGCGGTTCTACCTCGACAGCCTCGTCGCCTTCGGCAAGCGCGGGCTGGCCTGTCAGCCGGCGATCATCGGCATCGGGCTTGGGGGCTCCAAGGATACCTGCATGGTGCTGGGCAAACGCGCCGCGTGCCTGCGCGTGGTGGGCAGCGAGAACCCGGACCCAAAGATCGCGGCGCTGGAGCAGGAGTTTAAGGATCTGGGCAATTCCATCGGCATGGGGGCGATGGGATTTGTCGGCAAGAACATGGTCGTCGATTGCAATATCGAGGTGGGGTACTGCCATACGGGGGGCATGCAGATGTCGGTGCACGCCTTTTGCCTGTCGTCACGCCGGGCGGTGGCGCGCATTTATCCCGATGGCCGGGTGGAGCACCGCACCGATCCCGACTGGTTCACCCCCTATCAGAGGCGCGAGACGGTCGAGTGGCGAGACCCGGCACAGGAGGCGGCGGAATGAGCAAACCCCGTGAAATCCGCCTGAGCACGACGCCGACACCCGAGGCCATCGCCGAGCTGAGGCTGGGCGATATCGTCTATCTCGACGGCCTGCTCTACACCGCGCGCGAGGGCGTCTACATGCGCGCGCTGGAGGAGAAGGCCAATATCCCGATGGAACTGCCAAGCCAGAGTGCGGCGAATTTCCATTGCTCACCTGCCGCCGCGATCCGTTCTGACGGCAGCTTTGACATGGGGGCGGTGACGGCCACGGCGTCGTTCCGCTTTGCCAAGTGGTTGCCCGAATGGATGGAAAAGACAGGCGCGCGGTTGATCATCGGCAAGGGCGGTATGTCGTCCAAGGATTACAAGGAATATTTCGTGCCCAACGGCGCGATTTACCTCTCGACCGTGGGCTATGGCACCGGCGCCCTGCTGGGGCGCGGGATCGAGAAGGTCGAGGCGGTGCACTGGCGCGACGAATTGGGGCTGGCGCAGGCGATGTGGGTCATTCGTTGCAAGAAGATGGGGCCGTTCATCGTCGCCTCGGATATGGACGGTAATTGCCTGTTCGAGCGCGAGAACGCGAAGATCGCGAAAAACCTCGACCGGGTCTACGAGGGCACCCGCCCGGCGACGCTCAAGCGCTATGGCGAGACCGATGACCGGTCTGACGAGGTGATCGGGTAAGCCGCCTTTGCAAGGGCGTTTTCCGTCAGATCAGTTCGCGCGCCAAAAGCACGGTCCCGGAAATGAATGTCATCGCGATCAGCAACCGACGGAACGCCGCATCGGGCAGGCGGCGGAAGATCGCTATGCCGGCCTGCGCGGCGATGATCGACACCGGCAGCGCGAGCGCGATGTAGAGCAGGGTCTCGCGCGTGTAGGCGCCCCTGAGCGACAGCACCGCCGCCGTGAGCGCCAGCACCGTCACGTTGAACGGTTGCAGCACGGCGCGCGTCTCCGCCTTGGGCCAGGGGCGCAGGGCGCACCACATCATCGGCAACGCCCCCGAGAGCGACGCCGCGCCCCCGAGGATGCCGCCGGACAGCCCCACCGCCATGTCCCAGACGGGCGTTGGCCGCTCGAACCGGGGCAGCCGGGTGCGCAGGCTGAAATAGCCGCCATAAAGGATGAGAAACCCGGCGATCACCAGTTTCAGGCTGCGCGCGTCCAGCACCGACAGCGCCAGCACGCCCAGCGGGATGCCCAGCACGCCGGGGATCAGGAACCGCGCCAGCCGCCGCCGGTTGGCGCCAATGGCGTGACGCACCACCCACAGGCCCTGCAATCCGGTGAGCGCCGAGAGCACCACCACCACCGCCACCGCCTGCACCGGGGGCATGACGTTGAGAAAGAAGCCCAGCGCGAAGAGCGCGGTGCCAAAGCCCGCCAACCCGTTGATAAGCCCGCCTGCCGCCGCGCCCGCGACCACCGCGAGCATCGTCTCGGGGCTCATGGCGCAGACCCCGCGCCGGGGCGAAAGGTGCCGATCCCGACCGCACCAAGGAGCGCAGTGTGAATTGCCTCGATCACGCGCAGCCGGGGGTTGTCGCGGCGATGCGCAAGCGTGAGTTGCCGCACCGGCGCGCCCGCCGGCAGGGGCAGGCGGCGCAAGGGCAGCGGGCTTGCCCCGCGCACGCAGCGCGCGGGCACGATCGACACGCCGAGCCCGGCGAGCACCATGCTCGATATCGCCTCGAGCCCCTGCAATTCCATCGTGACATCGACGGCGATCCGGTTGTCGCGCAGCCAGCCGTCGATCAGCCCGCCCACCACCGCATCGCGGCTGAAGCGAATGAAGGGATGCGCGGCCAAGAGCGCGCGCACGTCGTCGCCGTCCGTGTCCTCGGGGGCCAGAAGCTCCATCGGTTCGCGGGCGATGTCGGCATGGTCAATCCCCGGCGGCAGCGGTCCCTGCCGGGAAAGTATCCCGCAATCGAGCGCGCCGCGTTCTACCTCGGCGATGAGCTGGGTGGTCATGCCCGGCACGATGCGCACATGCAGGTCCGGGTAGCTCTGCTTCAACAGGCGGACCGAGAGCGGCGTCAGCCCGGTGAGCGTCATCGGCACCGCCCCGAGCGAGATTTCCCCGGCAAACCCCTCGTCACCCATCACCGAGGGCAAGAGCCCGTCATAGGCGCGTAGTATCTCGCGCGCGCGCGCCACGAGCGCGCGACCCACCGGCGTCAGCTCGGGCGTGCGGCGGGAGCGGTCGAACAGCGCCACGCCCCACTCATCCTCGAGGCTGCGCATCTGCTGGCTGACGGCGGCATGGGTGATGAACACCGCGTCCGCCGCGGCGCTGAAGGTTCGATGGTCGTGGACGGCCACGAGGGTGCGCAGGCGGCGGATTGACATGTCCGGTCCTTATCGTAAGCTTTTGTGACACAAGCTGTAACGGAATATTGCTTATATAAAGGCTGGCTTAAAGTTACACCTGACTTGGGTGGCGGTGCAATCCGCGAAAAGCAGGGCCGCCACAACAGAGGAGGAGGATAAGATGCGACTGAAAACGCTTGGCGCGCTCTGCGCCATGAGCCTCGGGCTGGCGGCGACGCCGGCGCTGGCCGAGTATCCCGAACGCCCGATCAACATGGTCATTCCCTACGGCGCGGGCGGTGCCACCGATATTTCCGCGCGCACCATCGCCGAGCCTCTGGGCAATGCCGTGGGCGGCACGCTGGTGATGTCCAACATCACCGGCGCGGGCGGCGCAACCGGATCGGTCGCGGTGCAGAACGCCAAGCCCGACGGCTACACGATGCTGTTCGCACGCGTTGGATCGCATTCGGTGAACCCGGCGATGAAGGCGACGCTGCCCTACACGCTCGACGATTTCCGCTTTGTCACGGTCTACGAAATCAACCCGGTGGCCTGCGCCGTGCGGCCCGATTCGGGGATCGAGAGCATGGAGGATCTGGTGAGCCTGACCGAGAGTGAGGGCACCAGCTACAGCTCGTCGGGCGTGGGCTCCATGCTGCATCTGGCGGCGGTCTTCGTGCTCGATGAATTCGGCATCAAGGACCCGCTGGAAAAGGCCACCCACATTCCGCAAAAGGGCGGCGGCGCCGCGGCGACGGCGGTGCTCAACGGCACGGCGACCTTCCTGTGCACCAATTCTTCGGCGCTGGCGAGCTTCGTGGCCAACGGGCAATTGAAGCCGCTGATGGTCACCACCGACGAGCCGGTGCCCGGCTTCGACGCGCCGTCGGCGAGCAGCCTCGGCAAGCCCGACCTGCGCCAGCTTGTCGGCTGGACCGGGATTGCGGGGCCGGACGGGCTGCCCGACGAGGTGGCCGCGAAATGGGGCGAGTGGATGGCCGAGGCCGCCGCGAACGAGAAGTTCGTCGAGCAGATGACGGCGCGCGGCTCGGTGATCGAGGTGATGAGCCCCGAAGAGGCCAACGACTTCATCGAGACGCAGTACAACACCTTCCGCGCGCTTGTTGACAAGCTGGGGATGCGCATCGAAGGCTGAGGCAGGACAGGCACCCGGCCGCGAGGAGGCGGCCGGGCACGCGCGACCAAAGGGAGGGGCAGGGGTGAGCCACCGGGCAATGCAGCTGCGGCTTGGGATCGGCGCGATCCTCGCGGCAATCTTTCTCGTGACCTATGCCACACCCAATTGGGTCTCGACGCCGAGCAATGTGCGCAACATCGTGCTGTCGCCGCTGTTCTGGCCGTATATTCTCGGCGGGCTCACCGGGTTGATCGGGCTTGGCCTTGCGCTTTCGGGCTGGCGCAGCGACCCTGGCGAGCCGGTCAATGACCCGATACCGGATCCCGGCGCCGGGGCGGCGCGGCTGGTGGGTTTTGCGGCCCTGATGGCCGTCACCTTCTGGGCAATGCCGCATCTGGGGATGGTCTGGACGTCGATGCTGGCCTTCCTCGCGCTGGCTTTTCTGGTCAAGACACGTCACCCGGCGGCTGCGGTGATCTGCGCGGTGGCGGTGCCGCTCATTCTCTACGCCTTCTTTGCGCATGTGGCGAGTGTGGCCATTCCGCAAGGCGAACTGGTGAGGCTGCCATGAGCCTTTATGACAGCGTGATGGCGGGGCTGGCCCTCGTTGGCAATCTCGAGGCGTTCCTGTCGCTGGCCATCGGCATCGTGATAGGCGTGGTCGGCGGCGCGATCCCCGGCATTTCGGCGACAATGGCGGTGGCGCTGGCGCTGCCCTTTACCTTTCCGATGGCACCGATCAACGGCATCCTGCTGCTGCTGGGCGTCTACAAGGGCGGCATTTTCGGTGGCTCGATCCCCGCGATCCTCATCAAGACGCCGGGTACGCCCGCGTCATCCGCCACCATTCTCGACGGTCATCCTATGGCCGAGCGCGGCGAGGCGGGGCGCGCGCTGGGCATGGCGCTCTGGGCGTCGTGCACGGCGGATTTCGTGTCGAACCTCGCGCTGATCTTCTTTGCCGGGTTCCTCGCCTCCTTTGCGCTCAGCTTCGGCCCGCCGGAATTCTTTGCGCTGATCCTGTTCTCGCTTACCATCATCGCGGGGGTCTCGGGCGAGAGCCTTTTGCGCGGCGCGCTGTCGGCGCTGTTGGGGCTACTTCTGGCCACGATCGGCCTCGATCTGGTTTACGGCACCAACCGCTTCACCTTTGGCGATCCGAACCTGATGGGCGGGCTTAATTTCATCGCGGTGCTGATCGGCCTGTTCGCCATCCCCGAGGTGATCAACATGGTCTGGCACCCCACCGGGCACGTGGGCAAGGTGCAGAAGCTGGGCAGCAAATGGGTAACCTTCGCGGAATACAAGCGCTGTTTCCGCTCGATCATCCGGGGTAGTTTCATCGGCGTCTTTCTCGGCTCGATCCCGGGCATCGGCGCGGCACCGGCGGCGTTCCTGAGCTATTCCGAGGCGCGGCGCAAATCGCCCAACAAGGCGAATTTCGGCAAGGGTGAGATCGAGGGCGTTGCCGCCTCGGAGGCGGGCAATAACGGCGTGGCGGGGGCGACGCTCATTCCGCTGCTGGCGCTGGGCGTGCCGGGCGACGTGATCACCGCGATCATCATCGGCGCCTTCATGGTGCACGGGCTGCAACCCGGGCCGATGATGTTCGTGCTGAACGTGGATATCATCTATGGCCTCTTCATCGGCCTGATCCTGTCATCCGGCATCCTGTTTATCGTCGGCGGGCTGGCCATTCGCGGCTTTCGGCCTGTGGCCGACATCCCCAAGCGCATCCTGATGCCGATGGTGCTCGTGCTGTGCATCTACGGGGTGTTCGCGGTCAATAACAACATCTTCGACGTGGGGGTGATGTTCGCGATGGGGTGGGTCGGGTTCGTCATGGGGCGCTATCACATCCCGCCCGCACCCTTCCTCATCGCCTTCATCCTCGGGCCGCTGCTCGAGGATAATTTCCGGCAATCCATGCTGATGTCGGGCAGCAGCCCGGATATATTGCTGCGCGGCCCGATCACGTGGTTCTTCTGGACACTCACGGTCATCAGCATCGTCGCGATCACCCGCGGCACCCTGCGGGCAGGCCGCGCAGGGGGCTGAGCGGCGGTCACATTTACGTGGATCGCGCGATTGCCCTGTAAAATTCGTGGGCGGGTTCATATATTCATTGTCGTATATATGTAACTGACACCGCACCCGGGCGGTTGCAGGCACGGACAAGAGGACAACGAGATGACAGGGGTAGAGACCGAATTCACACCGCTGCAATCGCTGGCGGGCGGTGTGCTGATCGGGCTGTCGGCGGTTTTGCTGATGTTCTTTCAGGGAAAAATCATGGGGGCCACAGGCATCCTGTCGGGTCTGATCGCGGGCACCGCGCCGGGCGACAGGGGCTGGCGCGCGGCGATGGTCGCGGGAATGATCGCGGGGCCACTGCTGGTGCTGGCGGTGACCGGGCAGATGCCCGTCGTGGACGTTCCGGTGAGCTGGCCGATGATCCTCGCCGGGGGCTTCATCGTCGGCATCGGCGTGACCTTCGGCTCGGGCTGCACCTCGGGGCACGGGGTGTGCGGGAATGCGCGGCTCTCGCCGCGGTCGATGGTGGCGACGGTGACCTTCATGATCACCTGCGGGATCACTGTCTATGTCATCCGTCACTTGGTGGGGGGCTGAACCATGCGAATTCTTTCGGCTTTCATCGTGGGCCTGATCTTTGGCGTGGGGATCGCCGTCTCCGGCATGATCAACCCGGCCAAGGTGCTCAATTTCTTTGACATTGCCGGGACGTGGGACCCGAGCCTGATCTTTGTCATGGGCGGCGCGCTGGTGACCACGTTCATCGGCTACCGCCTCGTGCTGCGACGTGATAAACCGGTGATCGAAGAGAAGTTCCAACTGCCCACGGCGAGCGCCATCGACGCGCGGCTGATCGGCGGCTCGGCGGTATTCGGCATCGGCTGGGGCATCGCGGGGTTCTGCCCCGGGGCGGCGATTCCGGCGCTCGGCTCGGGCAAGATAGAGGTGGCGGGCTTTGTCGCGGCGCTGCTCGCGGGGCTGTGGGTGGCGCGCACAATCAGGGACCGACAGACAGGAAAGGGGGCATTGGCATGACCGGCTATCCCGTGAACATGGATGTCAAACCGCAGATCGAGGCGTTCTTTGACGCGGCCACGAACACGATCAGCTATGTTGTCAAGGATCCCGGTTCAAACGCCTGCGCGATCGTCGATTCGGTGATGGATATCGACTATGCGGCGGGCCGCATCACCCATGAGCATGCCGACACGATCATCGCCCATATCGAGCGCGAGGGGCTGAGCCTCGAATGGATCATCG